>NZ_CP098478.1:605184-907776 GCF_023702675.1 Acinetobacter sp. C26M | reverse complement strand
CTGGTTTCAAAGTTAAGCACCGTGCAATTGCAATTCGTTGTCGTTGCCCACCAGAAAACTCATGCGGATAACGATCATAAGCTTGTGTTGGTAAACTCACGCGTTCCAACAGTTCCAATGCAATCTTTTTACGTTCAGCATCGTTTTGACCAATGCCATGGATCCGCATCGGTTCCAATAAAATCTGCCCGATGGTAAAGCGTGGATTGAGTGAAGCATAAGGGTTCTGGAAAATGATTTGAATTTTGCGTTGATACTGACAAAACTCTTTCTCACTCATCGCCAGAATATCTTTTCCACCAATCAAGGCTTGTCCACCTGTTGCTTCATGCAAGCGCATCAGCAACAAACCAATGGTGGTTTTACCTGAACCTGACTCACCAACCAGACCAAGGGTTTTACCTTTCGCCAATTGAAAAGAGACACCTTTAACGGCTTGAAATTCTTCTCGCCCCCACAAGCCCTTACGGCTATAAAACGACTTTTTCAGATCTTTAACATCAAGCACAATCGGTTCATCACCAGACAAACCACGGACACGCTGTTTCAGATTTAAATCGGACAGATTGGTGGCTTCAATCAGTTGTCCATTTTCATCCTGCTGCATAAAATCACTGGTCACAGGTAAACGGTATGGACGGGTCGACAATTGCGGGCGGCAATGCAGCAAAGCGCGGGTATACACATCTTTGGGCTGCTCCAGTACTTGTTCAACTGGACCACATTCACGAATTTCACCATGCCGCATTACAATCACTTCATCGGCAATTTCTCCCACCAATGCTAAATCATGGGTAATAAATAGCATCGACATTTCATGGCGTTGGCGTAAAGATTCCAACAAATCAATGATCTGCTTTTGAATGGTGACATCCAAAGCAGTGGTCGGTTCATCTGCAATCAATAACTTTGGCTCACAGGCAATTGCCATCGCAATCATCACCCGTTGTTGCTGACCACCTGAAAGCTGACTCGGGTAAGCATCAATCTTGGTTTCAGGCGCTGGAATACCCACTTCCTTCAGTAACTCAATTACGCGTGTTCTCGCTTGCTTACGCCCCATGCCTAAATGGATACGCAATACCTCAGCAATTTGATCTCCCACGGTAAAGACAGGATTTAAAGATGACATAGGCTCTTGGAAAATCATTGCAATTTCCTTACCGCAAATCTTCCGAATCTCTTTGGCAGATAAATTGAGTAAATCTTTACCTTCAAAGCGAATTTGGCTCTGTTCAGCAATTTGGCTTTGCCCTTTTGGCAGCAACCCCATCACCGCCAAGGACGTGACCGATTTACCACTGCCAGATTCGCCAACCAAAGCCACAGTTTTGTTTTTAGGAATCGAAAATGAAATTCCTTTGACTGTTTCGATCCATTGTTTATTTTCTCCTTTAAAGCTGACACGGAGATTATCGACACGTAATAGCGTTTCATTCTGATATTGCATTTTGTCTCTCCGCTATTTCAACTTAGGATCTAATGCATCACGTAATGCATCAGTAAACATCGAGAATGCTGTGACTAATACAGCCATGGCAATTGATGCCGCTGCCAATTGCCACCATTTGCCCAAGATCAATTCACTTTGCGCTTCATTCAGCATACTGCCCCAAGACACCACCCCAACAGGTACACCAAAACCAAGGAAGCTCAGAATCACTTCTGATTTAATAAATGACACCACCAGAATCGAAATCTGTACCAAGGCGATATGACTGACATTGGGGAAAATATGTACAAACATCCGACGTAAATGACTGACTCCAATGGCTTTGGCTGCAAGTACATATTCACGCGATTTGTGTTTCATGTATTCAGCACGAATTAAACGGAATACCCCAGTCCAACCGGTTAAACCTAAAATCAGCACAATCGACAGAATCCCTTTTTGTTGTAGTACTGCCGCAATGGCCAATACCAATAACAGATAAGGAATCGAGGTGAAAATGTTATAGAACCAATTCAGAACATCATCCACCCAACCGCCAAAATATCCAGCAATTGCACCAAGGAAAGTACCTATCACCACTGCCAATAATGCAGAGAGTAAGCCGACTAAAATTGACGTTTCAGCCCCTTTAATGGTCTTTAATAAAACATCTTGTCCCCACTTATCCGCCCCAAAAGGCAAAGTAGTTTTTAACTCTTGCTTTTGATCAAGGAGATGTCCACCTAACTGCTGATCAATCTGTTTCATATCCTCAGCCAGCGGATCGACCATGCCATAATCATCAATTACAGCTCCAGCTTGTTGTTCAGCCTGAATTTCGGTATTGAGTTGTTGAATAATGTCTTTTAGAGGATCAACTGGATTTTCAGGTAAAGCTGTTGTGCTTTCAGTATTTGCATTAATTTGATCAGACTCGGTATCTGCACCTAAAAATGTCGGTGGTGCGTAACTGACAGCAACTTCTTTATTCCAGTTAGAGGCAATTACTCCTGTCATAGATAAAGCGAGTAGGATGAAATAAAACAACACCACTAGAAAAGAAACCACAGCGATCCGATCTGATTTCAGCCGATTCAGAGCCAAATGCCAGAGCCCTGTTGAAGCAGATGATTCATTTGAGGAGCTTTTGCCTTTAAAAATTGTACTGAGCATCGTCATCCTCCTACTTCAACTGTACACGAGGATCGAGGAGCTTATAAATCAGATCGGCGATCAAGTTAAAAATCATGGTAACCGCAGCGATATACACTGTAATCGCTTTAATCACAGGAAAGTCGCTACGCTCAACGGCAATAATAATTTCCCGTCCTATGCCTGGAATACCAAAGAATCGCTCAATCAGGAAAGCACCAATGAGTAACGCTGGCAGGCTAGCCATCACTTCAGTGACGATTGGAATTGAGGCATTACGCAATACATGCACACCAAGTACACGCGACTCACCCACACCTTTGGCACGTGCAGTCCGCACATAATCTTGGTTAATTTCGTCTAATACGAAGCTGCGATATAAACGTAGCGTTGGGGCAATACTGACCACCAACATAATTAAGATCGGCAACAGCGCATAATGAAATAGATTTTGGCTAAAGCTATCACTCCAACCTTGTACTGGGAACCAACTTAACTGATATGCCAAAACATATTGGAAAACGATGATATACACCAAGATACTGATCGACATACCAATGGTACAGAGCATCATCACCATACGATCTGTCAATGAACCACGAACCGATGCAACCGCCAATGCCAAGATAATTGAAATCACCGTTTGTAAAATCGTGAGTGGAATCAATAACGTTAACGATGGCCCTAAACGAGTCAAGATAATCTGAGAGACTGATTCACCCGTACTCCAACTCGCACCATAATCAAAAGTCAGAATCTGTTTAATGAAAATCCACAGCTGCACATAATAAGGTTGATCGACCCCTAACTGTTTACGGATGTTTTCGATTTGCTCTGGGTTCGACATTTTTCCTGCCAAAATATATGCAGGATCGCCCCCCACCCAGTTAAACAAGAAGAAAATCAGCAGAATGACACCCAACATGGTCGGGATCATTTGCCATAGTCTGCGCACGACATAAGCAAGCATAATGGCAAATCCTTATTTGACCCGTTGACCTGTAATTTCATTAAAGAAGGCTTTGTTATCTGGCTCTCTGCCTAAAAAGTCTTTGACCAGTTGCGCTGCATTCTTTTGACTACCTTGTGACAGAATAGTTTGACGGTAGCGTTGCCCTACTTCTGCATTATTCAAATTGTCGCCAAAAGCCGATAACATATCCAAGGCCAATACTTCAGACCACATATAACCATAATAGCCCGCTTGATAGCCCATCAAATGTCCAAACTGCCCTGGGAACTCGGTGTTCGGTACATAACCCAATGCGGTTGCCGATTCCATTTTTTTCCAAACATCCATCGGCTGTACTTTCAGTGCATCTGAGCCATGAAGTGCCATATCGTACTGTGCATAAAGCGTTTGACGTGCATAACGCATACCACGCCCATAATTGTGTACTGATTTAAGACGCGCAATCAGTGCATCGTCAACGCGCGGACAAGCTGGATCACAGTAGTCAGCTACTTTCGATAAGGTCTCTTTACGACGTGCCCACTCTTCATACATTTGTGATGGTGCTTCAACAAAGTCGCGCTCTACCGATGTGCCTGACTGACCTGAATAACGAGTTTTTGATAAAATGCCATGTAAGGCATGACCAAACTCGTGCACAAAGGTTTCCAATTCATCACTATTTAAACCTTTGCGGTTAAAGTTAGTGACCAAGACTGAAATTGGTTTACGCTTACTCAGCGTACTGCCACCATAGACACCCCAGACCGCTGCATGCCCGTACTTGCCTTCACGTGGGAATTTATCCATGTACAAGCCACCCAGGACTTCGCCTGTTTTTTTGTCAGTGACATCGTAATACTCCACTTCATCTTGCCATGCAGCGACTTTGGCTGGCTTGAATTCAATGCCATAAAGATCAGAAGAAATCGAAAATAACCACTTTTGTGCAGCTAAGGTTGGGAAATACTCGCGCAGTTTTTCTTGGTCGATCTGATACTTATCTTTACGTAATTTCTCGCTCCAATAACCCACATTCCAACGGTTAATTTCAGCTTTTTCTACAGTTGTGTTTAAAGTCTTGGCTTTAAAAGTACGTAATTCTTCCACCTCTTTTTGCTCTAGTGGTGCAACGACTTTATGTACATCGGCCAAGAAAGTGTTGACCGTTTTTGGCGTTTTCGCCATACGCTTCTTTAAAGCCCAATCAGCATAACTTGGCTGACCAAACAACTGCGCCAACTCATAGCGTAAGTCAATAATTTGTTTGAGTAAAACCAAGTTCTTTTCTGTACCACGACGTGTAAATGCGGTTTGATAACGTTTACGTGCATCATCACTGTCCGCCAGCTCCATAAAAGGTTGGTATTCTGGATATTCAAAACCTAGTAAATAATTGCCTTTATCATTTTTCTTTAGGCCTGAAATATAACTATCTGGTAAGCCTTTTAACTCAGCAGGTGTAAATTCTAATTTTTCTGGATTATCACGAATATTGCGAGAAAACTCTTGTGAAAGCTTGGTGAGCTCATCAAAAATAGTTTTGACCCGTGCTCTTTTTGCAGCTGGGAGCTGTACCCCAGTATCTTCAAAGGCATCAAGAATATCTTGGCGGTACTTGGTATCAATTGCATCGTTGGCTTTTGTGTTTTTAAAGCGTTGATACAACTTCGGGTTCTGATAGATTTCAGTTTGTAGTTGATTGAGTTTGACTTCACAATCTTCAGCCGCTTGGCGTAATTTAGCATCTGGATCAACATTGCTATATAAGCTAATTGGCCCTGAAAAATCCTCAAAACTTGCCATCAACTGATCCCATTCCGCCAACACAGGAGCTGCATCAGATTGGGGCTTAATATTTTGTTTTTCCAGTTGAGCAATACGTTGCTTTAAGGTTTGTAAATTGGCATCACACCATTGGGCACTATCAGCCGTTTTTAAAATCGGTAAAGTTGTTCGTGTGCTTTCAGCCCATATGCATTGACTCATTCCCGCAACCGCTATTGATAACAGACCCAGTGTCGATAACTTCAACGTTTTTTTCGCCATTTTTCTCTCCAATTTAATTTGTTGCTTATTTCTTATCTTGAATATCGATATACATCCATTCTGCTGGCAAAATTGGATGCTTCTTATAACCAATGACACGAGGCTGTACGACGACATTGCGATAACGCGTGGAAATGAATTGCACAGGATTATAAAACTCTAACAGTCGCGACATTTTGCGGTACAACAGATCCCGTTCAGGACCATCATCAAGCTTTTGTGATTGCTCATATAAACGGTCATATTCAGGTAATTTAAAGCAGGTATGATTGGTTGCGTGAATATTATTGCCATAGAACAACTGCACAAAATTGTCTGCATCTGGATAATCAGCCACCCAAGCTGATGCCTTGAACATGGTCTTACATTGTTTTTCTGCTTTTAAACCTTCAGCAAAAGGTACAGGTTTGGACACCATATTAATTTTAATACTGGTCAAATCTTTCTTGAGCAACTCCGCCATTTGCATGCTACGCGCACTGCTACTAGAAGGCATAAACTCAATGACTAAAGGCTTTCCGTCAGGTAAAGTCCGCCAACCATTTTTCCCGACTTTGTAGTTGTAACGATCGAGTAGTAAGTTTGCAGCTTTAACAGAATAAGGAATGCTGCTTTTGTAATTTGGATCGTATCCAGCTACGCCAAAGGGAATCGGAGATTCGAGTTTTTTGGCATTCCCTTTGGCCAAGATACTAATAAATTTATCCTTAGAAATGGCCATCGACATCGCACGGCGCAATGCGATTTTGTCTTTACTCAGACCACCAACCACAGGGTTTTGAATATTCCAGTACAGATAATCAATCGATGGGTCAGAAATACGAGACAGTTGGATGCCCTTCTTGGCTAACTCTGGCTTTAAACTGCCATCCGTTTGGAGTGCTTGTACAGGTAATTCACCATCCAGCGTAAATAAATCCAGACCATCTTTTTGGAACGATAACCAACCTGATTGTGATTCTTCAATCACCTGAATATCGACAACACCAATTTGCGGCATTCTCTTGCCTTGCATTTGTTGTACGATTTTTTGATCTTCTGGACTGCTGGCCTTAAAATCCCATGTAAAACCACGATAATCTGGGTTTGCCTTCAAAATAATCCGTGAACCCGGTGTCCAATGTGACAGCATATAAGGACCTGTTCCTACAGGGCGTCCCATCACATAGCCCGCTTTATCACGATATTTTTCAATTACCTCTCGTGCTACTGCACCCGTCGGTTGATGCGCCAAGAGCATCGGAAAATTATGATTCGGTTCTTTTAAACGAATGACCAAGGTATAACGATCAGGTGTTTGTATCCCAGCCATCGGCTGATCGTAATTAAATTTTCCTGTTTTACTGGCCTGTTGAATAAGCGTGTCTATTCCAGCGATTTTATCTTCGAACAACCAACTGTTTGGAGAATGTAGATTTGGATCAATTAATCGTTTAAATGAATACGCATAATCTGCCGCAGTTAACTCACGTGGCTTACCCTTAAATGCAGGATCAGGTGTGAAATAGATCCCTTTCTGAATCCGAATAGTATAGGTTAGGCCATCCGCACTGACTTCAGGCAATGCGACTGCGGTTCTCGGTATTAACTTGGCTGGTGAGGCTAAATAATCATAGGTATAGAGGGTTTCAAATACCGAATGAAGAATATGAGCAGAATATAAGTCTTGCGTTGCCACAGGATCAAAACCAGTTTCCGCTACAGGAAAAGCATAACGCAGTACTTTTTTTGGATCGGCTGGGCTTTTTGCTTCTACACTCGTTACTCCCAAACTTAAGCTGGTCCCCAATAACAATGCCAAACCGTAATCTTGTATCGAAAGTTTAAAATTTTGCTTCATCATAAATGCATCGCTTATTTTTGATTTGGTGAAACAATATCTAAGTATTGCCAATTGGTATTCATAATTGGGTGCGCTTTAAAGCCTTGAACCTCAGGTTGAATCAACCAGTTACGAATCCGTGTATCTTGCAAAATCCAAGTCCCATCTGCTTCAATTTGGCGGCTCATTTTTTCATAGAATGGCATACGTTTTTCAGGAGCCTGCTGCATCGCTTGCTTATATAAACTGTCATAGGCTGCTGACTGATAACAGGACTGATTGCCACGCCCAACATTCGGACCGTAAAGCAACTGGGTGAAATTTTCACCCTCTGGATAATCTGCATGCCATGCCCCACTCCACATCATGTATTGACACTGGGTAGCGGCTTTTAAGTTATCTGCAAAATTACTTACTTTGAAGTCTGCTCGGATACCGATTGCATCTAAATTCTTCTTCCACAGTTCAGAATACATCACAGAAGATGTGCCACTCTCGGTATTTATTTTTAATGTTAAAGGCTTACCATTAGGCAGATTGCGATAACCATCTTGACCTTTTTTATAGCCGAAATGATCCAGCAATTTATTCGCCAGTAAAGGGTTATAACCAATACTGCTACGATAATTCGGGTTATGACCATTAATGCCAGCAGGGACTAGCATTTCAGCTTTAACCGCCTGACCTTTTCTTAAGATACGAATATATTCATTGACATTAAAAGACATGGCGATGGCACGTCTTAATGCGATTTTATCCAGACTATTACCACCAACCATTGGGTCCCGCATATTCAGCATAGAATAAGTGATTTCTGCCTCTTTATTGGCATAGAGACGTATACCCTGTTTTTTCATTTCGGCTTTTAACTGGTTGTTTTGATCGAGCACTTTCGGAATTGCACTTGAAGTCACCTTATCAAAATCAAGCTGTTTAGACTGAAAAGCCAGCCAACGTGATTGTTCTTCTTCGATAATGCTGATATTGACCTTACCAATTTGCGGCATTTGCTTACCACTCATTTCTTTGACAAGTTGGTTATCCCAAGCTGTTCCTGTAGATTTAAAATTCCAGATAAAACCACGATAATCAGGATTGGCAACTAGTTCGATCTTACTCCGTGGTACATACTTACTCAGCATGTAGGGCCCTGTTCCCACAGGATGCATAGCCAAACGATCTTTATAATATTCAACAACTTCACGTGCAGTCGCGCCAAAGGTGCTATAAGCCAAAATATAAGGAAAATTATAATCAGGTTGCGTCAGCGTGAATTGAATCGTATATTTATCCAGAGCTTTTACGCCTTCAATCTTGGCATCATAGTTAAATGTGCCTGTTTTTTTGGCTTGCTCAACCAATGCATTTGCACCAATAATTTTATTATCAATAAAAGAAAATGCCGAAGCATGATTTTTAGGGTCTAATATCCGCTTAACTGAATATACATAATCCTCTGCAACTAGCTCTCTTCGCTTGCCTTTAAATGCCGGATCATCAGTAAAATAAATCCTTGGTTTTATTTTAAATATATAAACTTGACCATCCTTTTCAATAACAGGTAGCTTCTCAGCTGTTGCAGGTACCAGTTTAACTGGGCTTGCTAGATAATCATATTGAAGCAACCTTTCAAAAATTACATCGGCAACACTGCCACTATAAAAATTGAAAGTTTTAACCATATCAAAGCCATCATCTGGTGCTTCAAATGCAACACGGAGTACTTTATCTGCTTGAGCAGGTGTTTTTGCATACCCCATCGGCATGAATGCAATAACGGTTGATAATACTGTGACCGTAAAAAAAGTTGACTTCAAATCAGTGCTCACATCATCGTTTTTTAATAAATACTAGACTTTCGCATAGCATTCAACACTACAACCGTTTCCCTTTCAGCGATTCTCATTCCAATTTTTTATCAAAAAATCATTTATTTAATGATGTTTTACCAGTTGGAAAAATTAAGTCAAAAGAAAAACCCCTTAAAGATCGAAAATTACCTAGCTAAATTCATGCCACTTTTCAAATAAAAAAATCATGTTTATTTTTTAATCAAAATGTATTCTTAGCAGGTCTAATTTTCACGCATCTTAAATAAAAGTAACTTTATGCCAAATCATATTTTTATATATTATTTTCCATTTCAATGAAATAAAAATAATAAAACACATGTTTTATAACAATAAAAGATGATTTGCACCACAAAAAAGCAAAAATAAAACTTTATGATTCATTTTAATGCATTACAAAACCGAACCTTATTTGGAACTTTATGTTAACCAATCCACATTTAAAATTATTTCAATATTTTTAATATTTAGTAAAAATATGAAAAGCTTATATATAAAAACTAAAACACTTTTACACATTTTATTCTACATTAACCGAAATCTAAAAATAGGGTTTGGCACAGCTCTTGCTAAAACGGATTTATTGAATTTTTAGAGTGGCAATCCATTTAGGGGTTAAATAATCAATGAAAAAAGCCAACTTCGCTCAACCAAGTGCTCTGCCAAAAGCGAGCAGAACCATACTTAAACTCAGTACGCTCAGTTTAAGTATGCTGTGTTTAACCATGGCTCATGCTGCTGAGGCTGAATCGCCTTCCGAGGAAAAAGCAGCCAAAGTCGTAAAAGTTGCTGTTACAGGTTCATCCATTAAGGGGGTTGCAGCACAGAGTGCATCGCCTATTACGATTATCAAAGCCGATGACCTTGCCAAGCAAGGCGTAACCACCGTTGAAGAGGCTTTAACCAAAGTCAGTGCCAACCAAGCTGGATTCGCTACTGCCCAGAATGTTGGTGCAAGTAATACCGAAGGTTCATCAGCAAATCTACGTGCATTAGGTACAGATAAAACTTTGATTTTATTGAATGGTCGTCGTCTGGCATATAGTCCATTTAGTACATCAACAACCAACCTGAATATTATCCCAATGGCTATGGTTGATCGCATTGAAATCCTCCGTGATGGAGCTTCTGCAATTTATGGTGCAGATGCGATTGCAGGTGTAATCAACTTTATTACCAAGAAGTCCTTTGAAGGATTAAATATTAGTGCTGGTTTGATCCAGCCTGAAGAAAATGAGGGAGACAAACAGGATGTCTCTATATTTGGTGGTTATGGGGATTTGGAGGAGCAAGGTTTTAATGTGATGGGCGTCATTGATTACCGCCGTTCAAATGACATTATGGCAAGTGATCGTAAAGCCAGTAAAAGAGGCGGCATTCTGCCTGAGCTAGGGATCGATGCAAGTTCAGCCAATGGTTTTCCTGCCAATTTTCGTGATCCGAAAACAGGAAAACTGGGCAACCCATATGCGAGTACAGGATGTAATAATGCTCCAAATACAGTTGCAGATGGCGGGCTGTGCTATCTAAATACACAAGCATTGATCGGTATCGTTCCAAAATCAGAAACCATTTCTGCACTCGGGCGCGGCACATTCAAATTAAATGACAATTTTAATGCCATTGGTGAATATGTTTATTCACGTAATGAAGTTACAACTTCTATTGCACCTGATGTTTATAGCCGCTCTGTTACACTTCCATCAACAAGTCCTTACTACCCAGGAAACGGAATTACACCTGCTGTCAGTGGCTTAAGTGGAGAACCTTTAGAGCTTTATTTACGTTCGCAAGCAGGTAATCGAATATCCAATCCTGTTAATGAATCACATCGAGCACTACTTGCTTTAGAGGGTGAAGCCTATGGATGGGATATCAACACTGGTGTTTCTTATGCGCGCAGTGAAGCAACAGATGGTTTTGCGGGTGGCTATCTCAATCAGAGCCAAGTACAAGCCGCTTTAAATGCAGGAAAACTGAATCCATTTGGTCCAAGTGCTGATCAAAATATATGGCAATCCTTCGAAGTTAAAGGAGATACCAATAAAGGCACCCTAACTGCAACTACATTTGACTTTAATGTCAGTCGTCCAATTTATACCCTTCCCGCTGGTGATGTCGGTTTTGCATTCGGTGGAAGCTTCAGTTCTCAAGACTGGAAAGCAAATGTTAACTCAGACATTGTAAGACAAGTCCCAGGCAGTGGAATTGATCCAGACAAACCAGAAAGTAAGGGCAAACGAGATATCACAGCCGTCTTTACTGAGCTACATATCCCTGTTACCAAAACATTAGAAGCCCAACTTGCTGCCCGTTATGATAAATACAGTGATTTTGGTGATACTTTCAATCCTAAAGTAGCCTTCCGTTGGGAGCCTTTAAAACAGTTAATGTTCCGTACTTCATACAGTACAGGTTTCCGTGCACCAAGTCTGTATGACATCAATGCACCACAGAGTAAGACCTATACAGGAGCGAAATACAATGACCCTGTACTTTGCCCAAATGGACAAGCGATCTCAGAACAATATAAGACTGAATGTAATACGCAATTTTATCGCACTCAGGGCGGAACCAAAGGTTTACAACCAGAAGAATCCACCTCAATCACGGCTGGTTTTGTAGTAGAACCCATTAAGAATCTTGTTTTCTCTGCTGACTATTACAACATCAAAATTGATGGCCTGATTAATAGTATTGGTGAAGCCATGATTTTTGGTGATCCAGAAAAATATGCAGATCGTTTCATTCGTGGTGAAGATGGCCGTCTCCAATATATCAATAGCGCATTAACCAATATGGGTGGGGTTAAAACCCAAGGGATTGACCTTGCCTTAAATTACCTATCCCCAATGACCGTAACAGGCCGCTTTGGCTTTGGAATTGATGGAACTTATATTATTAATTATGACCGACAAGAAGAAAAAGGTGGAACTTGGGACAGTTATGCAGGCAAATACGATGACCCTGCAATTTTACGCTGGAAGCATGTTGCCAATGTAAATTGGAGCTATGAAAACTGGAAAATGGTATTCGAGCAAGAGTTCTACCGAGGTTATAAAGATCAAAATGAAACGGGTGATGATAAATTCGACAACCATCGTGTTAGTGACTATACCCTGTACAACATTTCAGGAACCTATAAAGGTTTTAAAAATCTAGAGCTTACTGCAGGTATAAAAAATATATTTGATGAGGAACCATCCGCATCGAATGTATTAGATAACTTCCAATATGGTTACGACCCTCGCTACAGCGATGTAACTGGGCGAGCATATTTCCTGAGAGGCACCTACAAATTTTAATAAGTTTCGCCACTGCAACATAAATTCCATTATGTCGCAGTGGTTTACCGTAATCCTATGATTCATCAAAAATTAAAGCGGTCAGTATCAATTTTTTAATTGATCCCGTCCTCCAAACGATGATGAATCCATGATTACAATTTCAGGAGTAATTATGGGCATTCCCTTTTCTGAGAGTGAAAATCAACCTGCCAAACGCCTTGTTGGTATTGGCTTGGTGTTATTTCTCCATCTCATTATCGCCTATATTCTGATGACAAGTTTAGCGACCGACTTTAGCAAGCCCGTCGACAAACCTGTAGAACTACAGATTATTCAGGACATCAAACCACCACCGCCTCCAAAACCAGAGGAACCTAAACCTAAAGAAAAGCCACCCGAGCCACCAAAAATGGTCGAAAAAGTGGCCAAGATGCCTGACCCACCGAAACAGGTGGAGAAAGTTACACCTGTACAAAAACCAGCACCTGCTCAACCAACTAAAACGGCTGTTGCTACACCAACGCCTGCGCCAGCAGCAAGTCCGAGTCCTGTTGCCGCTCCAACAGCCCCTACTGCGCCTGCAGCTCCAGCTAAACCAGCAGGAATTTCGCGTGGTGTTTCTGAAGGTGAAGCAGGATGTCAAAAACCTGAATACCCACGTGAAGCCCTGATGAATGAAGAAGAAGGTACGGTACGTATTCGTGTACTGGTTGACGGTTCAGGCAAAGTGATTGATTCGAAAGTCAAAAAGTCGAGTGGTAGTAAAAGCTTAGATAAAGCAGCAGTCAAAGCTTATAGCCTGTGTACATTTAAACCAGCAATGAAAGACGGTGTACCACAACAAGAATGGTACGAAATCGAATATCCATTCACGATTTCCTAATTAAATGCATTGAATAAACAATTTTTGGAGAATTTAAAGATGAAGAACACAGCAAAACGTATTTCTCGAATCGCAGCAATTGGCCTAATCGCAGGCACGACCTTACTACCAGTTGCAACCGTGTGGGCTGATGAGACTACGCAAACCACAGCAGTAACCACCGTAACAACTGATGCCACAGCACAAGCAGCACCAACCCCGCCACCATTACCTGCAACAGCTGAAAAAGTACATAACCCATATGGTTTAGAAGCACTTTGGCGCGAAGGTGACTTAGTCGCAAAATCAACATTATTTATCTTGGTTCTGATGTCAATTGGGACGTGGTACATCATTCTGTCGAAAGTATTTCAACAAAGTAAAATCAAGCGCCATGGCACAGAAGCTGAACGTCATTTCTGGGAAGCAGAGTCTTTAAATAGCGCTGCAGAAAGTTTAAATAGCAATAGTAGCTACCGTTATATTGCTGAAAAAGGCATCCGTTCAACCAAACATCATGATGGCACCTTATTGGAGCGTATTGATTTCAACACATGGGTGACGATCTCGATCCAACGTGCTATTGAGAAAGTACAAAGCCATCTCAGTAATGGCCTAGCCTTCCTTGCAACAGTGGGTTCAACTGCGCCATTCGTAGGATTATTTGGAACCGTTTGGGGGATTTACCATGCCCTTACTGCAATTGGTATTTCAGGCCAAGCATCGATTGATAAAGTTGCTGGCCCTGTGGGTGAGGCGTTGATTATGACCGCAATTGGTCTTGCAGTGGCCGTTCCTGCTGTGCTTGGCTATAACTGGCTAACCCGTCGTAATAAAGCAGTGATGGACAATGTTCGCTCATTTGGTTCAGACCTACATGCTGTATTACTTAGCGGTGACTTAAATAGTAATCACCCAAACCGTGATTCTAAATAAGGAACACTATTATGGGCATGATGATTAATTCAGATCAAAATGACGATGATGTCATCGGGACGATTAACACGACCCCACTGGTCGACATCATGCTGGTACTGCTGATTATCTTTTTAATCACAGTTCCAGTCGTCACACATACGGTTCCAGTAAAACTACCCGAAGAGAAAAACACACCTTATGCCACGACTCCACAAAATATCCAGCTTTCCGTCAATAAAACGGGCGATATTTTCTGGAATGAACAACACGTTGCAAATAAAGAAACTTTACTTGCTCGTTTACAAGCTGAAGCACAAAAACGTCCGCAGCCTGAGGTTCATATTCGTGGCGATCAACAGACTCACTATGAAGCAATTGATCAGGTGATCAGTACAACCCAACAAGCAGGGATTGGCAAAATTGCATTTGTCACGACCCCGCCTGCTTCTGCGCCATAACAGGAGGAATCACACATGGGTATGAACGTGGGTTCAAAAAATGATGAAGATGATGTCATGCTCGACGTCAACATGACGCCGCTGATTGATGTGATGTTGGTGTTGTTGATTATGTTTATTATCACGATCCCGATACCAAATAATGCAATCAACATTAACTTGCCAAATGGTACCCCACCACCGACAGAGCAAAAACCACCTGAGACCATCAATCTACGAGTTGATGCACAAGGGCATATTTTTTGGAATGATCAAGCTGTTGCTGATCGTTCAGCCTTAAAAGCCTTGTTTGATTCGGTCGCGCAAAAAGCCGATCAGGATCAGATTAAGTTTAAGCCTGATGCACAAGCTGAATATAAAAATATTGCGATGGTGATGGCACTCGCTCAACAGAGCAATGTCACTAAAATCGGCATCGTCAGTAATAACTAAAAAAAGAAAACAATAAATTAATCCAATAACTATAATTTTACTCCTGCGCTAACAAGTTCGCTTGTTAGCTTTTTTTTATTTTATTTCAGTGATCACAACAGGAATAAGTTTACTGCTCACCTTGTAGCCTTGGGGTTTATTATTACATGCATCTCCGATCACCGTTGTTCGGATCACATAAGGGGAATAAGGCATAACATTTAAATAGCCTGAATTATCTCGACCAGTACGACAGTCTTCTGCCCCCAGTTTTTCATCATAGCGTCCGTCATATGAAGATTCTTCTACCTCGGTAATCAGTTTGCTGGTCCACTGAGTGAAATAAACCAAGCTTTTACTCGACTCGACCGTCCCCTGTCCTGAACCTGCACTTTCAATTTCGATCAGTTGAGTCAGTTTGCCTTTATAAACGGTTGAATGCACTTTGAAGCTATTCGATTGACCGCCAAACTCTTTTAAGATTCGAGCCTGTTTTAATTTTGGACGAGTTAACACATAACCAGCCCAAAAATTACGTCCTGCATTTTCAAAACTCACACCAGATAAATAGGCTTCCTCACCAGAGATCAATTTCACTGCTTCGGTAGAATCTATCTGAATAGCTTGGGGTGGATTGGCATTTGAATCTTGTAAATTGGTAATCCAACTGATAATGGTTTTATCTGGAGGTACAGCAGCATGAGTAGTCGAGATTAGACCTGACAGGCAGAGGGTTATAAAAATAAAATTCTTTTTATTCATTATGATTTCTCTTTAGAGATTAAATCTGAAAGCGGTCTTGACGGAGTCTCTCCAAGCTCTCATCCAATCATAGGGAAAACCTCTTACTTTTCAAAGATGAAAAGTAACAAAAATCTTTTGTTAGACTGACGGTACATCCTTGTTACCGCAGTCTAACTTGGCGGCATCCATGCCGCCCTCCACGATCACAGACATTTACTAGACAATAAATACCTAAAGTTATTTAAACTTTTCCAACTCAATCCATTCTGCTTCTGGAAAATGCTTTGCCAAATAATCTTTTAAATAATCTGCGGTATCTTTCGAAATAAGTGGATCTTTCGACTCATCCTTTAAGTTATACACTAAAGCATGCAAACTCAAACCACGCTGCTTTAAAGCCTCTAAACTCAATAAAGTATGATTAATACTGCCCAAACGCCCAGAAGTCACTAAAATCACAGGAAATTGATGCTGAACGATATAATCAATCGTCAACAACTCGGTGGTTAAAGGCACCATTAAACCACCAGCACCTTCTAACAACACCACATCAAAACGCTGAGCAAGTTCATTGGTCGCTGCTTCGATCTTGGCGAAATCTAAATCTCGTCCATCTAAACGTGTCGCCAAATGCGGTGACGCTGGATAACTAAAAATCTCAGGCATGGTCAGCTTTTCATGATCTTCTTGAAACCAGCCACTGCCCATAATTTCACGGTGTTTTTCAATATCTTCTGAAATATCTACATTCCCAGTTTGTACCAACTTCTGAGTAATGACACGCTGTCCCTGTTCTGTCCAAAGTTTGGCAAGATAACCTGTGGCATAAGTTTTACCAATTTCAGTATCAATACCGCTGACAAAATAAATTGCTGCACTCATGCTATTCTCCGCGCAATCACATAAATCGGATGATAAGTCAGGCTGAAACCCTGCTCATCATAAAACTGTTGATAATCTGAATAAAATTGCTGCAAGGATTGCTTGGTCCAGCGATGCGATTGAGCCGTTGCCGTTACACCTGTTGCCTTTAAATGCTGCAATACCGATTTGGGATGATCAAAATAAACCTGCTTATGATCTTGCTGTATCAATAGGATTTCAAAACCTTGCTGTTCAAGCTGTCGCTTTAAAGATTCTAAGCTAATATAATTTAAGCCTTGCCCTGTTAGCTGCTTAATTTCAGTTAAATTGTCTGGCCCAAAAGTAGAAAAACCAAAATATGCATTGGGTTTTAACACAGCATGAATTCGCTGCAATAATCTAGGCAGATCAATCATCCACTGTAATGCTGAACTGGAAATCACTGCATCCAAGGACTGTGGTAAAGTCAGCTGTTCAACATCTCCGATCAGCCAATTCACAGCTTTAAAATGTATAAAATGCTGCTCAACATCTTCATACAAGTCATTTAAGAACAGCTGTTCAACCTGAAAATGAGATTGAAATAAATAGGTTAAATTGCCAGAACCGCAGCCAATCTCAAAGACTGAACCCAAACTTTGCGGACAATACACTTTAAGGTATTCAAATAACTGCGCACTAATCTGTTTTTGTACCACAGCATGCTCGACATAGCTTTGCCCTGCTTTTGCAAAACGTTGGGCAACCAGTGCTTTATTGATGCTCACAAATACTCCACCAATTGTTCCAATTCATTTTTTTGCACCAAAGAGGTTAATGAAATACGCAGGCGTGAACTATTTTGCGGTACTGTTGGTGGGCGTACCGGCATGGCATAAAAACCTTGTTGTTGTACATAGCGTGCTTTTTCAATCGCAGCTTGGCTTTCACCCAAAATAATCGGAATGATATGACTGCTCGATGGGCTTGAAAAACCTTTCATAATCACTGCTTGCTGTAAATATTGGCTGATCTCAGCTAAGTGCTGACGCTGTTGCCGCATGCTCAACACTTTATGAAAAATAAAATCTGACCATGCCATCGAGATTGGAGGCAAAGCGGTACTAAAAATCAACGGGCGCATTTTATTAATCAGATAGTCACGGATAATCGAATCACAAATGATATAACCGCCCACTGATGCAATTGCTTTACCAAAGGTTCCAACCAAGAAATCAATCTGATCCAATACGTCATATTGTTCAGCACAACCCAGACCTTGCTCACCCCTGACGCCAATCGCATGTGCTTCATCAACATACAACATGGTTTTGGCAAAACGTTGCTTTAACTGAGCCAATGCAGCTAAATCAGTCTCGTCACCATCCATACTAAAAATACTTTCAGTCACTACGATAATGCGTTCAACTTGCTCATCTTGATGATACTTTTGCAATAACTGTTCCAGATGCTGCAAATCATTATGACGATAACGAACATATTGAGCAGTCGACAGACGAATCCCATCAATCATACTGGCATGCACCAGCTTATCGGCCAAAACCACGGTTTTACTATCACACAAAGCAGGCAAAATACCGATATTCATGTGGTAGCCACTATTAAAGAGTAAGGCAGCACGACCAAAGGCTTTGCTTAGGCTATTTTCAAATTGTTCATATTCTGCAAAATTCCCCGTCAGTAAGCGTGAAGAAGATGAACTAAAGAGCGCTCGTTCGATTTTCAGTGTATCAAGAAATTCTTCTCTTAAATGCAAATCAGCTGCCAAACCTAAATAATCATTGGATGCCAGATTCAACATGGTTCGATCTTGAATGGTAATCCATCGTCCAGATTGCTGATTTGAAGTGAATTGGCGGAAATTGCCCTGTTGTTTAAGTTGCTCAAGCTGCTCGGCATAATGATCAAGCAAGGACATTCACATTTACTCCTTGCATATTTTTCACCACTTCACTCATCTGTGTTAATAGATAATGTAGCTCGTCATCACTAATCACATACGGTGGCATTACATAGACCAATTTCCCAAATGGGCGTACCCAAATACCACGTTCAACAAACTGCTGCTGTAAGGTTTTCATGTCGACATTAGATGTCAATTCAACCACACCAATCGCACCTAAAACACGTACATTAGCAACGTGATCGAGCTGAGCTAAATCTGTTAATTGTTCAGCCAGAATCTTTTCAATCCGTTGAATATTGGCTTGCCAATCTTGCTCAACCAATAATTGCGTACTTCTTAATGCTACTGCACAGGCCAGCGGATTCGCCATAAAGGTTGGGCCATGCATAAACACACCTGCTTCACCACGACTAATGGTTTCAGCCACTTGCTTAGTGGTCAAGGTTGCAGACAGCGTCATATAACCGCCCGTTAAACCTTTGCCAATACACATAATATCGGGTTCAACTTGGGCATGTTCCCAAGCAAACATTTTACCTGTGCGCCCAAAACCTGTCGCAATCTCATCAAAGATCAATAACAAGTTATATTGCTCACATAAGGCCTTGGCTTGACGTAAATATTCAGGATGATAAAAACGCATCCCTCCCGCACCTTGTACAATCGGTTCGATAATCAGTGCAGCAATACTCTGATGATGCTGTTCAATCTGCTGTTTGAGCTGCTGAATATCTTGTGGATCCCATTCACCATCGAAGCGGCTTTGTGGCGCGGGTACAAAAATTCGATTTGGTAAACTTGTACCAAAAATTTGATGCATCCCCGTGACTGGATCACACACAGACATCGCATTCCAGGTGTCACCATGATAACCAGAACGGGTAGTAATAAAATTGGTTTTCTCTGGTTTGTTTAATGCAGCCCAATATTGAACTGCCATTTTTAACGCTACTTCTACGGCAACCGAACCTGAGTCTGCGTAGAAAATCTTATCTAAGTTCGGCGGCGTAATTTTTAATAATAATTTACCTAATTCAATTGCAGGTTCGTGGGTCAAACCACCGAACATGATATGCGCCATGTTTTGTAATTGATCTGAAATTGCTTGGTTTAGTTCAGGATGGTTATAGCCATGAATTGCACACCACCATGACGACATGCCATCAACTAAAGTTCGACCATCTTCTAATTCAATCGTCGCACCATAGGCACGTTTCACTTTAAAAGTTGGCAGTGGATTTAACATCGAAGTATAGGGATGCCATATATGTTCTAAATCAAATGGGTCTGTCATCCTTTATTTACTCCTCATCCTAAGCCAATTAAATTCATGGCAGTTTCTACCATCATGGAGGCGGCATGGATGCCGCCTGTTAAGCTGTAGTATCAAGGATGTACCATCAGCTTAACAAATGCCTTTGCTTACTTTGGGCAAAACCAAAGTAAGTCTAGCTGAAAGCTTATCCTGAAATTAAATTAAAACTCAGTACGACTCCGCCTTAAACAGATTTAAAATCTGTAAGCATAATCTTAAACTTGTCAAAATCTAAAATATATTGCGAGAACTTTCAATTCAAGCAAGATTAAACCGTCTATTGAATAAAATCTTCAATTATTTGCACAGTCTGCTCAACCATAAAACATGGGAAACCATGTGAAGCGCCATCGATCGAAACAACAGATAGATTCTTTGTAGCCAAATCTTTAGTTTTTCGCATAACTTGGTAAGGAACTAAAGCATCATGCTCGGCAAAGACATGCAACTGTCTACCCTGATAATTTTCATACAACTCAACCAGTTTTAATTGCTCCAGCAACTGCAATCCGACCCTAAGCAATGCTATCGGCTGTGGACGAATCAATTTCTGCATAGCCAAAAAGTCTTTTTTTGCTGAACTGGCACCTTGACACACCAATAAGCCAAACCGTTTTAGCGTAGTAATAGCATCCTGTTCAAATGACTGTTTGAATTGGATAAAGGTTTCAACAGGCATGGCAGTCATCCAATCTGCTTGTGCCACAAAACATGGATTCGACGCTAAAGTGATTAAAACTTTCTGCTCAGCATATTGTTGTTGAATTTGATCGACCAATAAAGTTGCCAGTTGTCCGCCAAGCGACCATCCGACAATCACATCAAACTTCACTGCAAGTTCGACATGCTGTTGCAAAATGTCATTATCCAGCGCATTAAAGATATTTATCCGCTCAACACTATGTCCCTTTTGTTCTAAAGCCTCATGTAAAGGTTTTAATAATTCAGAACCACCACCCCATCCTGTGATGAGTAGAATCTTATAGATCACGCGTTTGCTCAATTCCAAAAACTTCAACACAGTATACGCTGATTAACATTCGTTATTATTTTCCAAATCTACCAAAAGCTGCGCTGGAATCACTTGCTCCCAATGTTGCTTGAACTGTCGATGAACTTGATCAATATCAAAGCAACTATTTCTCGCCACCTGCTGTGCATGAGCAATATCTTTAGCACGCATATAGGCGAGCAAATAATGATCGCCATTCAATTCAAGTTGAAACCAAGATTCAACAGTTACCCCCTCGGCTTGAAGTGTTTGAATGGCTTCTTCTTTACGTCGTTGAATTTCTTGCTGCCAAGCCTCGACCTCAGCCTGCCTATTTGTTTTTAATTTAATCAGAACTGCACCAACATTCATGCTTTTACCTTTTCTTTTTTTAAATCACTATTCAATTTAAATATATAAAGCAGATCAAAATCCTGTAAAGAATTTTCTAACACATTCAATTTCTAAATTTGCTAAAGTAGCTGCTATTACACTTTGAGATCAACATGATGAATACGATAAAGTCCAAAGTTCTCGTTTTATGTAGTTCACTTTTTTTACTCGGCGCACCAACACTCAGTAGCGCACAAAGTACCTTATTTTCTAAGCAAGATACTGCACAAAAAGAATGGGTTGGACAGTCTGCACCAGACTTTAAACTGCAAGATCAAACTGGCAAATGGCACACCTTAAATCAATATAAAGGCAAATGGGTGGTGCTATATTTCTACCCTAAAGACAACACTGCTGGTTGTACCCAAGAAGCCAATCAATTTAAATCACTCTACCCTCAATTTACCAAATCAAATGCTGTGGTTCTGGGTGTCAGTCTAGATGATGTTGCATCACATCAGAAATTCTCCGAAAAACTCGGTCTACCGTTCCCAATTCTTGCAGATGACAAAGGTGAACTGGCAACTAAATTTGGTATTGTTCGAAACTTGGGTATTACTAAAATTGCCAAACGCGAGAGTTTTTTGATTAATCCTCAAGGTGCGGTGATGTATCACTACACCAGTGTGAATACTCAAACTCATGCCGATCAAGTGTTAAAGGATTTAAAAACTTTACAAAGCAAATAATCGCTTTGAATATCAATTTTCTAGTAAACAAATGCCTAGTTCTTATTTTTGACACTAGGCATTTTTATTTTATATCCGTTTAAAAATCAATTCCATTAGAATCATCAATCGGATTCTGATCCAATGTAAACACAGTCCGCTGATATGGAATACCTTCCAGATCATACACCTGATAAACACAATCAAATAACAGTTGTAAGTCTTCGCTACGATCCATTGCCCGTGCGGTCAGAAAGATTGGGCTGACGGCTCCATTATCCAGAATTGGAATATAATTGAGATGCGGAAAACGAATGGTATCAGCACTGGCAGGAATCACACACAAGCCTTCACCTGCTGCCACCAGTCCTAGGGCCAGTTGAATTTCTCGTACCTCATGCATATTTTTTGGCACTAAACTATGTTCAGCAAAAATATTTAAAAGCTGGGTCGAAAAATTAGGCTTTGGAGATGTGGGATACATAAACATCTTCTCATCAATCAGATCTGCGAGATATACCCCTTCCGTCCGCTGTGCAATCGGATGGCTGGTATGCGCTGCTACAACCAAACGCTCCTTCCGCAATAAAATCCGTCTTACCGCAGGATCACTAATCCGCAAGCGTCCAAACCCCACATCAATGCGTCCTTCTTTTAAGGCTTGCAGTTGTTCTGTAGTACTCATTTCTACCAATTGAATATTGAGATGTGGCTGCTGTTGTCTAAATAAATAAATGATCCGAGGTAACAATCCATACAGTAACGATCCGACAAAACCAATCGTGACACTGCGTTCAATCAGTCCAATCCGTTTCGCCATACTTTTAATTTCTTCAGCATTAGACAAAAGTTTAATCGCATGCTGATAAAAGAAATGTCCCGCAGGTGTGGTTTGTAGAGGTCGGCTGCCCCGCTCAAACAGTTGAATACCCAACTCACTTTCCAAATTTTGAATCTGCCGACTCAAAGGTGGTTGAGCAATAAATAGTTTTTCTGCAGCCTTGGTGAAGCTTTGTTCTTCAACAACCGCAACAAAATACCGTAAATGACGTAATTCCATGAGGCTTCCATACCTTTAAGATATATAAAAATATAAATTCGGTCTTAGACAGAGTTTACTCATTCTTTTAAGGTATAGACAAGAGATAAACCGATGAAGTTATGAATCGCTTCCGCTAGATTCCAGCTGCCCACATTCATCCTTATCGGTTCAAGCCACAACACAACATATTAGGATATCGAGACGCTTTAAGCGCAACTCGATGACTTCCACAGTTTTGGAAAGTCGGAGAACGGACATGCCACGTATTCCTGTAATCAATACCAGCCATCTAGACCGCATTGATGAATTACTGGTCGATAATATCGACACCGGTGAATTTAAACTACATCGATCAGTATTTACCGATCAAGCCCTATTTGACCTTGAAATGAAATACATTTTTGAAGGCAATTGGGTTTATCTTGCACATGAAAGTCAAATCCCCAATAACAACGATTTCTACACCACTCATATTGGTCGTCAACCTGTCATCATCGCCCGTAATCGTAACGGCGAACTGAACGCCATGATCAATGCTTGTTCGCATCGTGGTGCCCAACTTTGCCGTCATAAACGCGGGAACAAAGCCACTTACACTTGCCCTTTCCACGGTTGGACCTTTAACAACTCAGGTAAACTCCTCAAAGTTAAAGACCCAAGTGAAGCAGGTTATTCCGATTGCTTTAACCAAGACGGTTCACATGATCTGAAAAAAGTCGCACGTTTTGAAAACTACAAAGGTTTCTTGTTCGGCAGCCTCAATCCTGATGTGCCATCACTTGAAGAATTCTTGGGTGAAACCAGCAAAATTATCGACATGATTGTCGATCAATCCGAGCATGGTTTAGAAGTTCTACGCGGTACATCATCCTATACTTATGAAGGGAATTGGAAACTCACCGCTGAAAATGGTGCCGATGGTTATCACGTTTCAGCAGTGCACTGGAACTATGCCGCAACCACACAACACCGCAAAGAAACACAGGCAGCCGATAATATTCGTGCCATGAGCGCAGGTTCTTGGGGCAAGCAAGGCGGTGGTTCTTATGGCTTTGAAAATGGTCATATGTTGCTATGGACGCAATGGGCCAATCCAGAAGATCGCCCAAACTTCCCTAAAGCAGATGAATATACCGAGAAATACGGTGCCGCGATGTCGAAATGGATGATCGAACGCTCGCGTAATCTGTGCCTCTATCCAAACGTGTATTTGATGGATCAGTTCGGTTCGCAAATTCGTGTATTGCGCCCTATTTCGGTCGATCGCACTGAAGTGACAATCTACTGTATTGCACCAAAAGGTGAAGCGCCAGAGGCGCGTGCGCGTCGTATTCGTCAATACGAAGATTTCTTTAATGCCTCAGGCATGGCCACACCCGATGATCTAGAAGAATTCCGTGCCTGTCAGGCTGGTTATGCAGGCATCGCGCTGGAATGGAACGACATGTGCCGTGGTTCAAAACACTGGATTTATGGCCCCGATGATGCAGCCAATGAAATTGGTCTCAAACCGATGCTCAGCGGAATTAAAACCGAAGATGAAGGCCTCTATCTGGCGCAACATCAATACTGGCTGCATACCATGAAACACGCCATTGTCGCTGAGAAGCAAATCGCGGCTCAAGGAGAAAATGCATGAGTATTCAAGATAAAACCAGCTTGGAAAATATTGCCCAGTTTCTCTACCGTGAAGCACGCTTTTTAGATGATGAACAATGGGATGACTGGCTGAACTGCTATGCGCCTGAAGCCAGTTTCTGGATGCCAGCATGGGATGACAATGATCAACTCACCGAAGATCCGCAAGCGGAAATCTCCCTGATTTATTATCCAGATCGCCAAGGTTTAGAAGACCGTGTGTTCCGAATCAAAACGGAACGCTCCTCTGCCACCATGCCTGATACCCGTACTTGCCACAATATTGCCAACGTTGAAATCGTAGCGCGCGACGGAGATAAACTCACGGTTCGCTTCAATTGGAATACCTTGAGCTTCCGCTATAAAACCACCTATAGCTACTTTGGCATGTCACGTTATGTGATTGATTGTTCTGGTGCTGAAGCAAAAATTCTAAGCAAGTATGTCGTACTCAAAAATGACTATATCAATCAAGTGATTGATATCTACCACCTGTAAAAATAGGCCTCCTCAGCCAAATGGACTGTTGGTTGGGGTCCCAAATTTAAATTATTTTGTAGGATACGTCTCATGTCAAACCACAATGTAGCACTTCAATTTGAAGATGGTGTGACACGTTTTATCAGTGTCGCTCAAGGTGAAACCCTTTCCGATGCAGCTTATCGTCAAAAAATTAATATTCCGTTGGACTGCCGTGATGGCGCCTGTGGTACTTGCCGTGCCTTCTGTGAATCTGGTAGTTATGACATGCCAGAAGAAACCTATATCGAAGATGCTCTAACCCCAGAAGAAGCGGAACAAGGCTATATTCTGGCGTGCCAATGCCGTCCAAGCTCAGATGCTGTATTCCAAATTCAGGCATCATCTGATGTATGTAAAACCGAAATTCATTCTTTCCAAGGCACATTGGCTCGGGTAGAAAATCTTTCTGACTCGACCATTACCTTCGATATTCAACTGGATGAAGGTCAACCCGATATTCATTTCCTTGCAGGACAGTATGTCAATGTCGCTATTCCTGAAACAGGTGAAACCCGTTCATATTCATTTAGCTCAAAACCAGGCAATCGTTTAACTGGTTTTGTGGTGCGAAATGTTCCAAACGGCAAGATGAGTGATTTCTTGAGTAAAACTGCGCAAGCAGGCAACAAAATGACTTTTACTGGTCCCTTTGGCAGCTTTTATCTGCGTAATGTTACTCGTCCTATTCTTATGCTCGCAGGTGGTACAGGCATTGCTCCTTTTATGTCCATGTTGCAGGTGCTTGAAGAAAAAGGTTCAACCCAACCTGTACGCTTAGTCTTTGGCGTGACTAACGATTTTGATCTGGTGGCTTTGGAGAAATTAGCAGAATTACAGGCGCAATTCCCTTGGTTTGAATATCGGACTGTGGTTGCCCATCCTGACAGCCTGCATGCGCGTAAAGGCTATGTCACAGGCCATATCGAATCTGAATGGCTAAACAGTGGCGATGTTGATGTATATCTGTGCGGTCCCGTGCCGATGGTCGAAGCGGTCCGTGGCTGGTTAGATGCTGAACAGATCAAACCAGCTAATTTCCTGTTCGAAAAGTTCTCTGCGAATTAATAGCTACAGGAAAACCAAGCCATGTCTCAAACTCAAAGATTTAAGCATAAAGTGGTAATTGTCACAGGCAGTGCTCAGGGCATTGGCCGTGGGGTTGCACTACAACTGGCTAAAGAAGGTGCCCAGCTGGTTCTGGCAGATCGTTCTGATTATGTGCAGGAGGTACTAACCGAAGTCAAAACCTTGGGTGCTGATGCCATTACCATTCAAGCCGATCTGGAAAGCTTTGCAGGTGCACAAAGCGTGGTTGCCAAAGCCATTGAACAGTTTGGTCGAGTTGATGTGCTGATCAACAATGTCGGTGGTGCAATCTGGATGAAACCTTTTCAGGAATTTTCTGAACAGGAAATTATCAAGGAAGTGAATCGTTCGTTGTTTCCAACTTTATGGTGCTGCCGAGCGGTCTTGCCTGCAATGATTCAGCAACAGGCTGGTGTTATCGTCAATGTTTCATCGATTGCGACTCGTGGGATTAACCGTATTCCCTACTCAGCTGCCAAAGGTGGTGTCAATGCACTGACAGCATCGTTGGCCTTTGAACATGCCAAAGATGGAATTCGCGTCAATGCCATCGCCACTGGTGGAACCGAAGCCCCACCTCGCAAAGTACCACGCAATAACAACCCACTCAGTCAAAAAGAAAAAGACTGGATGCAACAAGTGGTGGATCAAACCATAGATCGTACTTTTATGGGCCGTTATGGCAGCATTGAGGAACAGGTCAAAGCGATTGTCTTTGTTGCGTCCGATGATGCCTCCTATATCACGGGTAGCGTCATCCCTGTGGGAGGTGGGGATCAGGGTTAGCCCTGATTTTGCATTTCAGATCAAGTACAGGATGTGCATGGAGGCCATCAGAGAATGACAACACTATTCAAAACATTAAAACAAGATTGGTCTATTTCAGCCACGGTTGCAGGTTTTCTTGCGGTTCTGATTTCTTATTCAGGACCCTTAATTATCTTTTTTCAGGCAGCGCAACGTGCCCATGTCTCAACAGAGATGATGGTGTCATGGATTTGGGGCATTTCCATCGGTGCGGCAGTTGCTGGGATTTATCTCTCCATTAAATATAAAACACCTGTCATTACCGCGTGGTCTGCCCCTGGAACGGCCTTATTGGTCACCCTGTTTCCACACATTTCCCTGAATGAAGCGGTTGCCGCCTATATCACTTCTGCGATTGTGATTTTTCTGATCGGGATTACAGGCTGTTTTGACAAACTACTGAAATGGATTCCTCAAGATGTTGCCGCAGGTATGATGGCAGGCATCTTGTTTCAATTTGGCATTAATCTGTTTACAGCCACAGATCGCATGCCGCTGATTGTGTTTAGCATGTTGATTATGTTTCTGATCGCGAAACGGCTGATGCCGCGCTATACCATGATTTGGGTATTGGCTGCTGGAATTTTACTGAGCTTGGTTTTGGGTAAAATGAATCCTGTTGAGATCAGTTTTAATCTCGCCATTCCGCAATGGATCAGCCCTGAATGGACATGGAACTCGACCTTGAATCTGGCGCTGCCCTTAATCCTCGTGAGTCTAACAGGTCAATTTTTACCGGGTATGGCAATTATGAAACTGAGTGGCTATGACACGCCTGCCAAACCGATTATTAGTGCAACCAGTATTGCCTCCTTAGCGGTTGCCTGTGTTGGCGGTATTACAATTGTGCTCGCGTCCATTACAGCAGCCCTATGTATGGGTAAAGATGCACATGAACTGAAAGAAAAACGTTATATCGCAGGGATTGCCAATGGGATGTTTTATATTTTGGGCGGACTGTTTGCGGGCAGTATTGTAATGCTATTTAGTTTACTACCGAAAGAATTGGTTGCCGCATTAGCGGGTTTGGCCTTACTGGGTGCAATTTCCACCAATATTGCCGTTGCTATGAAAAATGACCAACAGCGCGATGCCGCATTGATTACCTTTCTAGCGACAGCTTCAGGCATGCATTTTTTAGGATTAAGCTCTGTGTTTTGGGGTATTTGTATTGGTGTGATTGCACACCTCATCCTCACTCAACGCGCTGCAACACAATCCGCTTAAGAAAAAGCGAACAACTCTCCCGGCTCTCCGCCTTGCTGTCGAATAACAGACTGCTTTGCACCTAAAGCTGAGCGATCAAAATTCAGTAAGGCAATTTTTAAAACCTCACTTTAAAATCTCAACTCATTCAACTTAATTGTAGGTTCATCATTATTTTAACCATTAGGTAAAATAAAATATCCTGACTTATTTTCAATCACTCTATAAGTTTATTTAATGATTTTTCAATTATAAAAATAAGATTTAAGCATCATAAAAAAGTTAAAATTCTCACGATTTAATATTTCACCTACATTTTAAAAAAGAATCAAACCAAAATAATAAAAATATAAATTTCAACACTTTAACCAAATAAAAACACAATACCTTAAAGACATAAAGATATATCAATTAGGTTTTTGACTCTCACCCAATAACAAAATAGCTTAATAAAAAATAACTCGGTACTTCACAAATTGGAGGTGAAGCAATGGATACACATAAGGTCAATATTAATGACATTATTGATAAAGCCCGTTTTACGGCATTTCACTGGAAAGTATTAATCTGGTGTCTCATCATTATTATTTTTGACGGTTACGATCTGGTTATCTATGGGGTCGCCTTACCCTTACTGATGCAGCAATGGTCACTGACTGCTGTGCAAGCGGGATTGCTTGCCAGTGCAGCTTTGTTCGGAATGATGTTTGGTGCCATGATTTTTGGCACGCTTTCAGACAGACTGGGCCGTAAAAAAACCATTCTGATCTGTGTCACTTTATTTAGTGGCTTTACCTTCTTAGGTGCTTTTGCAAAAAGCCCCACTGAATTTGCAATTTTACGATTTATCGCAGGGCTTGGCATTGGTGGTGTGATGCCAAATGTCGTGGCTCTGATGACCGAATATGCACCGAAAAAAATCCGCAGTACCTTAGTCGCACTGATGTTTAGTGGCTATGCCATAGGTGGGATGAGTTCTGCCTTACTGGGCGCATGGTTAGTCAAAGATATGGGGTGGCAGATCATGTTTTTAATTGCGGGCATTCCGCTGTTACTGTTGCCTGTGATCTGGAAGTTTCTGCCTGAATCATTGGCTTTCTTAGTGAAATCGAATCATCACGATCAAGCCAAAATGATTGTCAGTAAAATTGCACCTGAAACTCAATTAACCAGCAACACCCAACTGATTCTAAATGAAAGTACTACGACTGATGCGCCCGTTCGCGCCCTATTCCAACAAGGTCGTAGTTTCAGCACCTTTATGTTTTGGGTGGCCTTCTTTATGTGCCTGTTGATGGTTTATGCGTTGGGTAGCTGGTTACCAAAACTGATGCTACAGGCGGGCTATTCTTTAGGTGCCAGTATGCTATTTCTGTTTGCACTGAATATTGGAGGTATGGTTGGCGCGATTGGCGGTGGTGCATTGGCGGATAAATTCCACTTAAAGCCTGTCATTACCAGCATGTTTGTGATCGGTGCTGCTGCCCTAATCTTACTGGGTTTTAATAGCCCACAATTTATTTTGTACAGCCTGATTGCGATTGCAGGTGCAGCCACAATTGGTTCACAGATTCTGCTCTATACCTTTGTGGCGCAATTCT
Source organism: Acinetobacter sp. C26M (assembly GCF_023702675.1). NCBI lineage: Bacteria > Pseudomonadati > Pseudomonadota > Gammaproteobacteria > Moraxellales > Moraxellaceae > Acinetobacter > Acinetobacter sp. C26M. The sequence goes on along the minus strand of NZ_CP098478.1, from coordinate 877,800 downwards.
ACCCAACTGCAGTACGTTCAACGGGGATGGGATGGGCTTCGGGTATTGGCCGAATCGGTGCCATCATCGGCCCTGTCCTCACTGGTGCTCTGCTGACCTTTGAATTGCCTCATCAAATGAATTTTCTCGCCATCGCGATTCCCGGCATTATCGCGGCACTCGCCATCTTCTTGGTGAATTTAAAAGTCTCGGTTGCGGCTCAACCAGCAACGAGCTTTAACTCACAATCTTCACTGACTCAGCAATAAAACCATGTGCGCCGAGGACTGGCGCACTGACTTCGGATATGGATTATGAAATTATTACAGCGCTTTTCACCTACGCATTTAACGGTTGCAACCCTATTGGCAATTGGCAGTTGGTCTAGCTCGGTTGTTTTTGCTGCGGAGACAGCTAAGCCAACTCAAGATCAATGGAAATTCACACTTAAAAATGCCTATATCAATCGTGACTATGACAACCCAAGCCTTAAAGATACTGGCAGTTGGTCACAAGCGGCTTCGTTATTTTACAAGTCAAATATGCGGGATACGCCACTGCAAATCGCGGAAAAACCGATCACCATTGGGGCAGATGCTTCGGTGCAATATGCGGTACGTTTAAGCAAAGACAAACATGTCGCAGATACGGTATTGCCCTTTGACACCCAAACGCAATCACAAGCATCTGACTATTTAAAATATGGCGCGACCCTCAAACTGGGCTATTACAAAACACTGCTCAGTGTCGGTGAACTATGGCTAGACCTGCCTGTGACAGCAGTAGATGCCAGTCGCCAGTTGTTGGCATCGTATTGGGGGACCAATTTAAAGTCACAACTTTCTGATCAGCTCTATGCCGAAATAGGACGAGTCACCAAAGTGTCACCGCGTAATGAAGAAGACTTTAAGAAATTTTCTTTTACTGCCAATGGCAAAACTGAATATTCTGATGGTTTGAATTATCTAGATCTACGTTATCAACTGACACCCTCGTTAAAGGCAGAATACTACTTTGGCAATTTAGAAGACCTCTACAATAAACATTACCTTGGGTTAGACCATACATGGAAACAACCCAACTTCTCTCTGAATTCCAAATTTAAATATTTCAATGCCAAAAATGATGGGAGCAACTTTAATATTGATGCCCAAAATATTGGAATTCTGGAAATGTTAAAAGTGAATAATCAGTCTTTTGGTTTGGGCTATCAACAGATTATCGGGGAGTCTGCCTACCCGTTACCAGATGGTTTCCTGCCTGAAACCTATTTTATCAACTGGAATGCCACTGGCTTCTTCAAAAAGAATGAAAAATCTTATCACCTGATGTATGGCTATGATTTCAAGGACTATATCCCTGGGCTTAATGCGATGGTGAAATATGTCTATGGTCATGATTTTAAGGCAGCCAATGGTGACAAGAACCATGAAACTGAGTCCAATATTATTTTGAACTATGCTTTTCAGCAGCCTTATCTCAAAGGTTTTGCACTACAGTACATCCGCATTGACTATGATGTGAAGCATGGCAATGACTTTGGCGAAGATCGTTTATTCGTGAATTATAGTAAAAAATTCTAAGTCTTAGTCTAATAGCTGAATAAACGATTTATCCCCTAAAAATAAAAAGAGAACTTCATTTGAAGTTCTCTTTTTATGCCTCACAAGCTTAAATCTGATCGATTAAATTTGTGATTGAATATAATTCTGTAAACCAATCAATTCAATTAAACGTAATTGCTTTTCTAACCAATAGGTATGATCTTCTTCTGTATCAGAAAGCTGCTGACGCAACATATCACGGCTAATAAAATCGCCTTTTTCTTCACACAGTTTGATACCCACTGCCAATTTTTCACGCACATGATATTCAAGTGCTAAATCCGCTTTTAAGCAGCTGACAACATCGTTACCGACATTGATGTCTTCACGATTCATATTCGGTTGAGCACCTAAGAACAACACACGACGAATGATTGAATCCGCATGAGATGCTTCTTCTTGCATTTCATGGTCAATACGTTCGTAGATTTTGCTCAAGCCCCAATCTTCGTACATTCTTGAATGAATTAAATATTGATCACGAGCAGCCAATTCACCGCCAATGAGCATATTTAAATAGTCGATGACTTCTGGATTGCCACGCATAATACTTACTCCTATCGAATGACAATATTATGGCCAAGTTACAATAGAATTGCAAAAACAAAAGTGTGTAAGTTTATGATTTTTATAAAATTAAAATGAGAAACATACGCATTTACAGTTCTAATTAGCCCAATTTATCTAAATAAAATAAGCCTTTGCATATCATTTATAGTTTTAAAAAGAGATAATTCCATTGAAAATCATTTGTTTGATTTTTTGTAACGATTAGCAATGCTTCTTATTTCGCCGATGTTTTGATCAAAAAAGCATAAAAAATGACTGCTCAGCTGTTGTTTGTTTAAGCAAAATTCGGTAAATAACAGCAATCACAAAAACATAATGTGGAAACCACAATGGATAAAAGCAAACCAATTTTGGTCACTGGCGCGACGGGTTATATTGCAGGCTGGATTATTGAACGTCTGTTGAATCAAGGCTATACGGTTCATGCCACAGTGCGTGACCCATCAAAGAAAAATAAGATTCAGCATTTATATGATCTTGCAGATCAATCTTCTGGCAAGATTGAGTTTTTTAAAGCAGATTTGCTTGAACCGCGTTCATTTGATGATGCAATGCAAGATTGTGAAATCGTGATTCATACCGCATCCCCTTTTGTGGTGACCAATTATAAAGATGCGGTCAAAGATATTATTGAGCCTGCAGTGAAAGGCACAGAAAACGTATTAGATAGTGTTAATCGTACTGAATCGGTCAAACGTGTGGTGCTGACGTCAAGCATTGCTTCAACCTATGGCGATGCAGTTGAGATTCAAAATACCGCCAACAATGAGTTTGATGAGAGCCATTGGAACAATACCAGTAGTGAAACCCATCAGCCCTACCCCTATTCAAAAGTTGCAGCAGAACGTAAAGCATGGGAAATGGCTGAACAACAAAAGCGTTGGGATTTAGTCTGTATTAACCCTGCCTTAGTGATGGGACCATCACTAACCGATGCCAGTCAATCAGGCAGTATTGAAGTATTACAACAGTTTGGTAATGGTACTACCTTGTTTGGTGTCCCTCCAATGTGGAATGGTATTGTGGATGTGCGTGATGTTGCCGATGCACATGTGGCGGCAGCACTGAATCCAAAAGCACAAGGCCGTTATATTATTTGTGGTGGCACACTCAGCTTATTAGATATGGGTAAAGCACTCACACAAAAGTTTGGTTATAAATTCCCGTTCCCGCATTTTACTGTGCCAAAGACCGCCTTTGCTTTTGTGGCGCCTGTTCTCGGACATTCACGTGAATTTGTAAAATTAAATATGGGTTATCCAATCTATTTTAATGCACAACGCAGCGTCCAAGAACTCGGCATTGAATATCGCGATGTGCGCGAGAGTGTCTGTGAGCATTTTCAGCAATTGCTTGATGATGGCATTGTGAAAAAATATATTTAATACAACATTATATAGTCATTCGACTCAAGTTATAAAATTGGATACTCGGAAACGTCATCCACAACCTGAGCAAGCCAAAGCGACTAAAGCTTTGGCGAAGCGCAAGGCAACAATCTACGTAGTCTATACTCAAGCATAGCTTTCGCCTTGCAGTGCGGCAAAGATAATAAATCTTTGCTATTCGCACCTCAGGTTTTGTGGATCTTACGTTGCTATAACCGCAACTCAGGTTTTGCCTACTTTTGCCAAAACAAAAGTAGGTCGAACCGAAGGTTTACTCATAAAATATGATGAGAACTCAGCAAGACACCGCTATTTTCATCATCTATTATTTTAGAATCTACACTTCATACTGCTTCAAAAATTCTAAGAATTCTTGCTCATTCAATACTCGAATGTCTAACTTCTGCGCTTTATCCAACTTACTACCTGCTTTCTCGCCAGCAACCACACATTTGGTTTTACTGGACACACTACCACTGACACGTGCACCCAAGGCTTGAAGCTTTTGTGTTGCTTCATCACGGCCCATGGTTTCCAATGTACCTGTGACCACCCAACTTTCGCCATTTAAGGGTTGGCGTGTCGGTGCAGTCGGTGCATCCCAATGAATGCCTGCTGCCATTAAACGATCCAGCACTTCGACGTTATGCGGTGCTTGGAAAAAGTCAGCAATCCATTCTGCAGTAATATCACCGACATCAGGGGTTTTCTTGAGTGCTTCAATATCCGCAGCTTTCAATGCTTCAAGCGTCTGGAAGGTATTGGCGAGCATACGTGCTGTGGTTTCACCGACACCGCGAATCCCCAAGGCATAGATAAAACGTGCCAAAGTGGTTTTCTTGCTTGCTTCAATCGCATCAATCAAGTTTTGAACGGATTTCTCACCCATTTTCTCGATGGTCAATAAGGTGTCACGATGTTCATGCAAATGATAAATATCAGCCACATCTTTGAGTAGATCGAGGTGTAACAGTGACTCGACCCAACGATCGCCCAAGCCCTCAATATCCAGTGCTTTACGTGAAACAAAGTGACGAATGGCTTCAATCCGTTGTGCCGCACAATACAGACCACCTGAACAACGTGCCAAGGCCTCACCTTCTGGCATCACCACAGGTGAATCACAGACTGGACAATTGGTCGGGAGATGCACCATCTCCGCATCAGCAGGTCGAAACTCAGTCCAAACTTTCTCAACTTTTGGAATCACATCACCAGTACGATAGACACTGACGGTATCGCCAACACGCACATCTAAACGATGGATTTCACCAATGTTATGCAAGGTCACATTTGATACGGTTACCCCACCAACAAAGACGGGGGCCAAACGCGCGACAGGTGTCAATGTTCCTGTACGCCCCACTTGCCAGTCAATATTTTCGACTTTGGTCAGTGCCGCCTGTGCTGGGAATTTATAAGCCGTTGCCCAACGAGGTTCACGACTCAAGAAACCCAATTGTTGTTGCTGTTTAAGGCTATCCACCTTAATCACCATGCCATCAATTTCAACTTTAAGATCTGGACGTTCTTGTTGAATCTGCTCATAGCGTTGTTGCACTTCTTCAATCGAAGCACACAGGAATTGACGTTCTGCAATTTCAAAACCAAATCGGGTTAACCAGTGCAAGCTGTCATGCATGGTTTCAAGGCCATGATTCGGTACACACTGTGCAATCCCATAGGCATAGAACGCCAATGGACGTGAAGCTGCAATATTTGGATCGAGCTGACGCAGGCTTCCTGCTGCGGCATTACGCGGATTGGCAAAGGTCTTATCCCCTTTGGCTTCTTGATCGGCATTGAGCTTTTCAAAGCCTTGCTTTGGCATCAATACTTCACCACGAACTTCCAGAAATTCTGGAATTGCTTGATGCTGACTCGATAAGACTTTCGGCAGATTCCGAATGGTTTTAACATTCTGGGTAATATCCTCGCCTGTCTCACCATCACCTCGTGTCACGCCACGAACCAAGACACCATTTTCATACCACAGTGAAATCGCTAAACCATCGAGTTTCAGTTCAACGTCATACTGAACTTCTTGATTCGGTAAACGTTCATCAATACGACGGGCGAAAGCGAACAAGTCTTCTTGATTAAAGACATTACCCAATGACAGCATCGGCACTGCATGAGTCACACTTTCAAATTTTGACAGCGCTTGACCACCGACTTTATTGGTCGGGGTATCCGCCTGAATGCATTCTGGATGTTGTTGTTCTAAGGCTTTCAGTTGATGAAATAAATGGTCATATTCACTATCAGAAATGGAGGGTTGATCCATCACATAGTAAGCATGATTGTGTTTTGCAATCAGTTGAATCAACTGACGCATTTGCTCAATGACTGAGTTGTGTTCCATTTAAATTTCACCATATAAAAGGGCGGAAAAACCGCCCTATAATTTTTACTAAATTTATTATAAAAGATTCATTAGACGGTTGCTTGATTTGGACGATAATCAATCACATGATGACGCCAATGTTCTTTCAACTGCGGTGTAAACTCTAAATTGTTTTCATCATAGACCTTACCATCCACTTCACGTGCAATTAAGCCTGCAATACTGGTCATCATGTCATAACCCGTAACTGCTTTGCTATTTGGTAAAGCCAAGAAGAATGCAAGACCTTGCACCTGCTCGCCCGATAAAGTTTCCAAATCAAAACCTGCAGGACCATTATCCGTCATACGCAATACCGAGAACATCAAGGCACTTGGCTCATCGGTGTTTTCATAACGATGGAAACATGACATTTCACCGAAACGTAAACCATATTTCAATAATACCTTCAGTGCTTTATCACCAGATAAGGCACGACGTGGATTTGGATAAACATTCAGGGCAATGATTTGCTCTGCGGTTGCTAAAGCACTTTCATCATCATAGCGTTGCTGTTCATGTAAATGCACATCCAGAATATTACTTTCGCCATCAAACTCTTCGATCTCGACGGTTTCAATATTTGGATTTAAGCTAAGCTCAGTTTCCGCTTTGCTTTCCTCTGCTTTCTCTGTAGCTTCTACATTTTCAGAAACGATAGTTGTTTCTGCTTCAGTTACTACTGTCTCATCTTTTTGAGCCACTGTAAGCTCTGCTACAGCTTCAACAGTCTCATCTGCTTTAGCAGTTTGTTCTACTTCCGTCGTTTTTGTTTCAACACTAGTCGCTTCAGCTGCCTGCTCTGCTACAGGCTCAACTACAATTGCTTCAGTATTTAAACTTGGCTCAACACGCTCAGTTGTAGTCACCACTTCATTTTGTAAAAGTTGGTCACGTACATGACGTGGGATCACAGGTTGCTGACTTTCAGGATTAATATGTAAATCTGCTTCTAATGACGGCTCAACTGGTTTTGGTTTTCTTAAAATCATGATTAAACCAACGAGCATAATCGCAACGGCGGCAACAATGCCTATTATTGTATTCATTTCCATACTAAGACTCCGCAACTAACCCGTATTCTTTTGCCTGTTCTAAATCGACAGTCACTAATTTTGATGTACCTGGCTCTGGCATGGTGACTCCAAGTAAATCAGTTGCCATTGTCATCGCCAATTTATTATGTGTAATGTAAATGAATTGCACTTGTTCAGAAAGCTCTTTTACCAAATTACAATACCGTTGTACATTGGCATCATCAAGTGGCGCATCAACTTCGTCCAGTACGCAGAACGGTGCAGGGTTCAATCTGAAGATTGCAAATACCAAAGCCAAAGCCGTTAAGGTCTTTTCACCGCCTGAAAGCAAGGCCAAGGAGCTGTTACGCTTGCCAGGTGGGCGTGCCATCAGTTTCACCCCAGACTGCCAATCATCTTCAAGACTTAAAGTCGCCTCACCACCACCAAATACCTTTGGAAACAACAGCTGCAGCTCTTGATTGACCTGATCGAAGGTGGTCATAAATAGCTTACGGGTTTCCTGATCAATACTTTTCATCGCGTCTTTGAGCTGATCAACCGTATTTTGTAGATCCTGCATCTGGTGACTCAGTTCATCAAAACGTTGCGACACTTCCTCATATTCTAGCGATGCTGCCAAATTCACCGCACCGATTTTCTCGAATTGCTGCTGGGCTTTTTCCAGTTTCTGCTGGTGATCTTTAATTTCAATCGACAGATCAGATAAAACTTCCGCATTGAGTTCTTTCAGTTGCTCCAGATAATGTTCACGATCTGATTTCGCCGCTTGCCAAGCCAAGCGCTTTTGTTCCAACTGCTCACGCACCTGCTCGTCTTTCTGTTGAGCTTGATGACGTTGTTCCGTCAGTTGCTGCTGTTTCTCTTGCACTTGATTCAGTTCAAGCTGCCATTCATTCCAGGTTTTTTGCAGCTTTTCTGTTTGCTGAAATTGCTCGTGGAATTGCGACTCTAAATTCGGTAGTTCAAGCTGAATCGGATCAACAAACTTCTTTGCTTGCTCAATTTGTTCAATGATTTGACGATACTGCGTTTTCAGGAACGAGATATCTTTTTCCAGTAACTCAATTTGCTGATTGGCTTGCGAGGTCTGGCGACGTAAAGTTTCACGTTGCTGTTGTTGTTGAGTCAACTGCTGTTGTTGCTCATCCAACTGCTCATTCAAGTTTTCCACCTGAAATTGCAAAGTCTTATAGTTCGGCAACACTGCTTCTAATTTCAATGCAAGCGCATGTAGATCGATCTCCAGATCATCACGCTGCATGGCATCTTCTTCAAGTTGTAGATCAAGCTGTTTCAGCTGATCGGCCAACTGCTGTTGCTGCATTACAAAGGCTTGTGCCGTACTTTGTAGTTTGGCAATTTGCACATCTAGCTGTTGCAGCTCTTTTTGCTTTTGCTTCAGACTTTGCTGTTGTTGCTGCAAACACTGTTGTTGCTGTTGCAAAGCCTGCTGCTGCTGTGAAAACTGATGTTCCAAATCAAGCAACTGCGGTTGTTGCTGTGCCAGTTGCTGTTCAATTTCCTCTAAACGCACTTGATGACTGAGCATGCCCTGTGCAGTTTGACTTTCGTCATCATAATGCAAAGCAATGACCCAGTCTGCGCCGACATGATAACCATCGAGCGTCAGAATGGATTGTGCATGCAGGAGATCTGCTTGATGTTCCAATGCAATCGCTAAATTCTCTGTAACCGCTACATTAGCCCAGAGTGAAGATTGCGGAGCTTCGATCCAATCTGATAGATATTTTAAATCTCCCCTAACCCCTCTTTGAAAAAGAGGGGAACTCCTCCCTTTATCAAAGGAAGGTTGGGAGGGATTTTTTAACTGTCGAGCCACACCTTCCTGAAATGACTGTTCACCATCCAGTAAATGCGCTTGCAGCCACTTGGCCAAGAACTTCTCAATAATGCTTGCATGCGCTTTAGCTTGAGCGCTTAAACGTAAGCTTTGCATCAATCGAACTGCATTTTGATCATGCTTCGGACTTTGCTTTGCGACGAGCTGATTTAAGTTCTTTTGTTCAGCCAATAAAACCTGAATTTCGGTTTTCAAACTCTGCACATCAGCCTTCTGCAACTGTTGCTGATCTTGCTGTGTCTGAACATCCTGCTGTAATTGCTCAATTGCTGTTTCTAACGCAATTATTTCCTGTTGCAGTTGCTGCTGTAATTGTTCTAACTGCGCCTGTTCATCATCCTGAACCTGAGCACGAATCTGAGTGCTTTGCGTTTGCAAGGTCTGCTTTTGCTGTTCAATCCGCAGAACATTCTTACCAAGCTGCTCAATTTGCGCTGCCATCTGCAACTTTTTCTGTTGTTGCTGATCGACTTGGGTTTTCAATTGATCAAATTGCTGTTGTGCTTGCTTGTGCTGTGCCTGAACATCAGTAAAATTTTGCTCAGCCGTTTGTGTCTGCTGCTCTAAGGCAAGCAAGCTTTCATTTTGCTCATCAAATTGAGTGCTTAAGGTTTCAACCTGTAATTCAGAGAGTTGCAGACGCTCTTTGGTTTGTACTTTCTGCTGTTCAAGTTGCAGCAAGCTGGTACTGTTTTGCTGGAATAAACTCTGTTTTTGTTCCAAGGTCATTTTTAATTCAGACAGCTTTTTCTCGGCCTGTTGCCATTCATGCTGCAAGGGTGAAGACTGCTGAATTAAGCGTTGGAATAAAGCACTGGTGGCTTCAAGATCGTGTTCAATGGTTTGAGATTCTGAACGAACCAACTTAAAGTTTTCACCCAGCGCGGTCATTTCAACCGTATATTCTTGTTGTAGCTTTTGACTTTGATTGGCTTGAAATGAAAGAATCTCGATTTTTAAAGTTCGAATCTGCCCTTCTAAGGTCTTATATTGAATCGCAGCTTCAGATTGACGCTTTAAGCTTCTAAGTTGGGATTTTAGTTCAGCGGCAATATCGTCTAAACGTGCCAGATTTTGTTCAGTATGCTCTAAGTGCTGCAAGGTTTCACGACGGCGTGCCTGATAACGTGACACCCCTGCCGCTTCTTCAATAAACACACGCATTTCTTCAGGTTTAGCATCGACCAGACGGTTAATCATGCCCTGTTCAATCACCGCATAAGAGCGTGGACCGAGACCTGTACCCAAGAAAATATCAGTGATATCACGTCGACGGCAACGTGTACCATTTAAGAAATATTCAGATTTACCTTCACGCGTGACTTGGCGACGCACCGCAAGCTCACTATAGGCGTTATAAGCACCACCTAATTTGCCATAGGTATTGTCAAAACGAAGTTCTACACTGGCGACACCAACAGGTTTACGCTTGGCTGTCCCCGTAAAGATGACATCCTGCATGCTACCACCACGCAATTGACGTGCGTTGGACTCGCCCATAACCCAGCGAATCGCATCAATAACATTCGATTTACCACAACCGTTCGGCCCAACCACCGCAGTACGGTTTGCCTTAAAATGTAATGTTGTACTATCGGCGAAAGATTTAAAGCCTGAAAGTTTTAAACTGCTTAAACGCATACTGCCCTAACTAGCGGCGTGAGCGTCTAGCCCAAGCCAATTCAATCTGTTTCATACGTGTCAGAGATTCCAACACAAGGTTGCGCAAGTGTCGACAAAAATCTTCCATAAATAAAGCAGCTTGTTGTGATTTTCGGATCAAAATAGCATCAATCACTAACTTAAACAGGGTAAACGATTCTTGTAGCTCTCGACGTGAAGTATTCAAGGTCAAAAAATAGCTACGACGTAACGATGGCAGCAATTCTTTATAAAACTGCATCAGATAAGGATTCGCCACCATATCATGCTGTTCAGCCAGATATTTAAAGATCGCATCGTAGAATTTTTCGATATCGCCCGCACGAACAAACTCGACCAATTGATCCAATAAAGCTTGCAGTTGCTCCGCTTCATTGACTCGCCAAGTTTCACTAATCCGTTGCACAATATGTCCAAGCACCATCACATTGGTGTCAAATAATGCTTTAACTTGTTGAGCTGACATTTCAGAAACAATTGCACCACGGCGCGGAAAAATTTCAATTAAATAAGTTCGCTCAAGCAACAACAATGCTTCGCGAACTGATCCACGACTGACGTCTAATTCTTTCGCAATGCGCAACTCTTGGATGCGTTCGCCTTCAACCAGCTCACCACTAATAATTTGTTCACTAATATATTTTGCAATCTGTTCAGAAAGACTATCAGCCTCTTCGAGATTCATGAGCCCCTCGCTATCTTTGTTATACGCATTGATCCAATGCTATTTGCGCTTTTTTGTTTTAACTGATCTCACCGCATAAATTCTATATCATTGTCTGACAATTTTATTGCTTTTTAAGCCAATCATGCTAAAAAACCAAATAATAATTCTCAATATGTACTAAAAAGTCAGTTTTTCTATATTTAATATCAAATATTTAACCGTTCTATTCTTATTTAACCGCATATCTGAAAGATTTTCTTTCATCGTATTTTTATTGATGTAATTCACAAAAAATAATATTTTCATTAAAAGTATCGCATTTTAAATTTCCCTCCGAATTACGCAGTACACATATAGATGAGTCATATCATGGGTGTCGATCAGGCTGTTAATATTGCCATTTTTGGGCTGAGTCTCAGAACATTGAATGAGTTAAAACAGCAGGTACAAACTGCTGTGCCTCATCATGTCCAGATCAATTGGAGCAATATTGCTGAGCCGCAACTTGACATCCTAATGATCAACCATGTGTTTTTTGATTCACCCAATATCAAAAGCCTACTGCAAAATAATAAGATCAATGTACTCAAGATTGCCAATGATGAAGATAAAAATAGCGCTATCGAAAACGATACTTTATTTCTACCACTCAACCATCTTCACTCCTTACATCATTGGCTGAGCCTTCATCTGGATGAACGCTTAAATCAGGTTCCAGTAAATACCGAAATTGAAGATACGCCAACCTTTCATCGCAAACAAATTAAAGACGTGTTGCAAGAAATCCAAAATCCTAAAAATGGCAAGATTCAGTTGTTTGATAACCAAGGACTACTCGCCATTGCGGATCCGCGTAATCAATGGCTATGGCAAAATCCAGAGTTTAGCTCGTTTCAAACCGATCCAAGCCTGAACTATACCTATGCTACGCAAAATGATCAGTATTGGATCGTAGATGCAGCTCAACAAGATTTAAAACAATGGTTATGGCATTTACTTTGGACATCAATGGACTTTGAGGAGCTATGCCCACCATCTGCTTCTAGTTTTTATCTAGAAATGTGGCCACAACCCAAAAATAAAATTGATCGTCAAGATATCTTGCGTATGTCAGCTTGCTTTGCCCAAGGTGCACAAATCACAACGGTTGCCAGTCAATTGAATCTACCTGAACAGAAAGTTAGGCACTTCGTTGCAGCTTGTTTAGGCGCAGACTGTGGAAAACTGATTAAAGACCCTGAGGCGAAATATCGTCCACAAAATCAGCAGAACAATACAGAACAGCATTTTATGAAAAAACTATTTGGTCGCTTACGCCACCGTTTAGGCTTTTAATTAAGGTCACGAATATGATTTTACATCAATATAAAATTGTCTTTGGCGGCACCATGGGTTCAGGTAAATCCACAGCGATCAAAGCGTTGTCTGAAATTGAAGTGCTGAGTACCGAGGCATTGAACACCGATACTGAATCGCATGAAAAATTACTCACCACCGTTGGAATTGATTATGGTGAACTGACTTTGGACGATGGAGTTAAGGTCGGTTTATATGGCACGCCAGGCCAAGACCGCTTTGATTTTATCTGGGCAGTGATTTGTAAAGGTACAATTGGCACCATTGTCATGATTGACCATGCTGCTGAAAACCCGCTACTAGATTTAGAGCAATACATTCAATCTTTCCAACCGTTTGGCAATAATATTGTGATTGCAATTACGCATATCGACCGTATGCCAGAACGAACTTTATCGATTTATCGTGACTGGCTGCAAGCCAAAGAAATGAATTACCCAATGTTCTTTATCGATGCACGTCAGCAAGATGATGTACTTCTTCTGGTCGAAACCTTGATTGCCACCATTGAAGTACATTATGGTCTTATTCACTAAGAAATTAGATCAATCCTTTATAAATAAAGTAGCTACCGACAACCACTAATAGACCAGCAAAACATTTTTTCAGCATGGCTGGCGATAAACGATGTGCAACTTTGGCGCCAAATTTTGCGGTGATAAAGCTCATCACACTAATGCCCAAGAAAGCATAGATATGCACATAGCCAATGGTGTTCGGCACTTCAATCTGCTCTTTGGCACCAAACCACATAAAACCAATTGCTCCCGCAACTGCAATTGGCAAACCACAGGCTGCTGAAGTTGCAACAGCTTTTTGCATCACGACGCCATGACGATTTAAGTAAGGCACGGTAAGACTGCCACCGCCAATACCAAAAATCGCTGAAGCCACCCCAATTCCCCCACCCGCAGCAAGTTGTAATGCAGCCGACGGTAGATGACGATTCGGATCAACCACCGCATTTGCACCTCTAAACATCTTGTAAGCCATCCAAACAGCAAAGACACCAATCACTAACTGTAAGTGCTGTCCAGACATCAAATCAGCAACACCAGCACCAAGGAATGAACCAAGTACTAAGCCAGGTGCTAAATTACGGAATACCGACCAAAGAACCGCCCCTTTTTTATGATGCGCCATCACCGAGCTAATCGAAGTCACAATAATGGTTGCTAACGATGTTCCAACTGCAATATGCATAATGACATTGGGGTCATAATTCATCTGCGTAAAGACAATATATAAAATTGGCACAATAATTAAGCCACCACCAACACCAAATAGCCCCGCAGCAAATCCAGCAATTGCGCCAATCAGCAAATATATGATTAACTCCATAAACACATGACCACTCTACTTGTAAAAATGATGGATGATTTCGCTACCCGCCAGCTTCAGCAATTATTGAACGCAAAAAATCAATTTCCAGAAGTGGTGCTACTCAAAACAACCACGACCTCGACCAATGATGATATGCGTGAAATTGCGCAAAAAGGCATTACAACAGGACTGGTATGCAGCGCACTACAAACGCAAGGTCGAGGTCAACACCAACGACAATGGGCGTCTCCTGAAGGCAACATTTATTTAAGCACACTGATTCAAAGCAAAACAGCACTCGATGGTCGTCTTGCCCTTGAAGTTGCACTGAATATTTTACAGATGCCGAGCTTGCACGGCTTAACATTACAAGTCAAATGGCCAAATGATTTATATAGTCCACAAGGCAAATGGGGTGGAATTTTGGTTGAGCCACTTTCATCAAACCAAGCAATTGTTGGTGTTGGGATCAATTTGAATACCCCACCCGTTGAAAATGCAGATCAACCGATTACATCATTAGAGATGCTTGGCTTAACCCATATTGATCGGTTAACGCTGATTGCTGAACTCTACAGCGCAATCCAGCAGGCAGCACAATGGTTTGAACATGGCAGTTATAATCTAGCGGAACGCTTTAATCACCATGCGATTTGGCTGAATCAACAGGTTGAATTTGAACATACTCAAGGTAAAGTTCAGGGACTTTTTCAAGGAATTTCCAATGATGGTGCGGTACTGATCAAAACGGATCAAACCCAACAATTCTATCAAGGTCGTTTACGTCTCGCTTCGATTTGAGGAAATGATGGTTCTATGAAAAGTTTATGGTTGGACATTGGTAATACGCGCCTAAAATATTGGATCACAGCACATGATCAAGTGATCGAACATGCTGCTGAATTACACCTACAATCTCCTGCAGATCTATTACTGGGGTTGATTCAACACTTTCGTCATCAAAATTTAAGTCGTGTCGGGATTTCTTCGGTTTTGGATTCTGAAAATAATCAACGTATTCACATGATTCTGGATATTTTGGATATCCCGATTATTTTTGCCAAAGTCCATGCTGAATATGCAGGTTTACATTGTGGCTATGATGTCCCAAGCCAACTGGGGATTGATCGTTGGTTACAAGTCTTGGCGATGGCGAAGCCAAATGAAAATTTTTGTGTGATTGGCTGTGGCACTGCCCTGACCATTGATTTGGTCGAAGGATTGCAACATCTAGGCGGTTATATTCTGCCAAACTTGTACCTGCAACGAGATTCACTGATTCAAAATACCAAAGGCATTAAAATTCCCGACTCTGCTTTTGATAACTTAAAACCCGGTCACAATACAGTTGATGCTGTACATCACGGTATTTTACTTGGTCTGATCAGCACCATTGACCAAATTATGCAGCAATCGCCTAAAAAACTAATTTTAACAGGTGGTGATGCCACTCTATTCGCCAAATTCCTCAGCCATTATCAGCCCCAAGTCGAATCAGATTTATTGCTTAAAGGCTTAAGGCATTATGTTCAACTCAATTCAGCTTTCACTAAAGTTTGAATTGCTTGTAATAGTTGTGGAAATTCACTAAAACCATCTTCTGCTCGGAAATGCCCAGCTTGAGCTACTTCAATCAATTGGGCATTGAGTAAATTTGAGAATTTGAAGGTGAGCGGCACTGGTACAACAGGATCATTACTGGAAAAGAAAACCAGACGTCTTTGAATGTTGGCACGTAATAAGCCACTCTCAAAAGCTGAATGTTCAATAAATGCATTGAATTCAGAATCTGGTGAGATCCGATCATTAAAACCAGCGATAAACACCCCTGCTTTCAAAGTGGTTTGCTTCAGTTTCTTTGCTAGAAATCGAGCCACCGCAACACAGGATAAACCATGTGCCACCACGATACTCTTCTCATTGAGTCCTTTTAACTGTGCATCCAGACAAGTTTGCCAAATCTCCACTTCAGGATGACCCGCATCAGCAAGGAAAACCCGCTCTACCTCAAGCTCATCATTTTGTAGATGATGTTCTAGCCAGTGATACCAATGTTGTTCTGGATCTGCATGTTCACAATGTACAATAAACACCTTATTTTTTGAATTATGCGACATATTTAACACTACTTTTTAATGTAAAACATAGACTTATTTTTAATTTTCTTATTTTTAAACTCAGTTGAATGTTGATGTTTTGTATTAAATTTATACAATACGCTCGCATTAAAAAAGGCGCATCAAGCGCCTTTTTTTAAGAACAATAGAACTTACTTTTTCTGGTCATTGCTACCAAACAAAGGTCCCATATTTCCGCCACCACCAAATTGTTTTTGCATATTGCCTAATGATTTCAGCATTTTGCTCATGCCCGATGGGTTAGCAAATTTCTTCATCATTTTCGCCATTTGTGCTTGTTGCTTGATCAATTTATTGACCTCGGCAACATCCATACCACAGCCAGCAGCAATACGTTTTTTACGGCTTGGATTCATCAAGTCAGGATTCCGACGTTCTTTGATCGTCATCGACTGAATAATGGCTTCCATACGCTTAACTTGCTTTTCAGGATTGGCTTTTTCAATTGCATCCTGAATGCCAGCATTGCTCATACCAGGCAACTTATCCAAGAAGCCCATCATGCCGCCCATTTTGCTCATTTGCTCAAATTGCATCAGCATATCTTCAAAATTGAAGGTACCGCCTTTCTGCAATTTCTTCGCCATTTTTTCGGCTTTTTCTTTGTCGATCTTGCGTTCAACTTCTTCGACCAAAGAAAGGACGTCACCCATACCCAAGATACGTTGCGCAACACGATCTGGATGGAATGGCTCAAGTGCATCCAGTTTCTCACCAATCCCCAAGAACTTGATTGGCTTACCTGTGATCGCACGAACAGAAAGTGCTGCACCACCGCGTGCATCACCATCAGTCTTAGTCAGAATCACACCTGTCAAAGCCAAAGCATCATTAAATGCTTTCGCTGTATTGGCCGCATCCTGACCGGTCATTGCATCAACAACGAATAAAGTCTCGGTTGGCTTAACCGCTGCATGTAATTCTATAATCTCGTCCATCATGTCTTCATCGACATGTAGACGACCTGCTGTATCGACAATCAAAACATCAGCGAATTGGATTTTCGCTTGTTCAATCGCACGATTGACAATATCAATTGGCTTTTCAGACGCTTCAGATGGAATGAAACCGACACCAACTTCATTCGATACTGTTTCTAACTGCTTGATTGCTGCTGGACGATAAACGTCAGCAGAAACAGTCATGACTTTTTTCTTTTGACGCTCTTTTAAGAAACGCGCTAATTTTGCAGCAGTTGTGGTTTTACCCGCACCCTGCAAACCAGCAAGCAGTACAACAACAGGTGGTTTTGCGCTTAAATCTAGTGTTTCATTGGCCTCACCCATCATCTTGGTGAGTTCATCATAGACAATCTTTACAAATGCCTGACCAGGAGAAAGCTGAGTCATCACCTCTTGACCTAGCGCTTCTTCCTTAACCTTCGCGATAAACTCACGAGTTACAGGTAACGCCACATCGGCTTCAAGAAGTGCCATACGTACTTCACGTAGGGTATCTTTAATATTGTCTTCGGTCAGCTGCCCTGAGCCAGTAACATTTCTTAAACTCTGTGTGAGTCGTTCTGTTAAGGTATCAAACATTGCGAAATCCGCTTAAAATGGCTAGTTGCAAAAAAATCTTTCTTAAAATAGAAAATTTATGCGTAAGATGCTATAGGATACTGTAGTTCGAAGCGAATTTATATCTTATATGGTGAATATTATTCATCCTCCTTCAAAAGGTTTGACATGATCAGTCTCCCCTTGGTTTACACAATTTTGGCACTCATCGCCTATACCAGTTCATTTTGGTATTTGTTTATTCATTTGATGTCAAAACGTACTCCAAATCTTTGGTGCTATGGTCTTTTGGTTGGATTAGGATTAGTACTGCATAGTACCGTGCTCTATCAGGACATGATGACACCAATTGGGGTGAATTATGATGTCTTTAATCTAATGTCATTCACTTCAGGACTGATGTTAGCTCTGAGTTTAATCTTAAGTTTGATTCGCCCGATCCTTCCTTTAAACCTGATCGGGACACCTGTTGCTGCTTTTGGTTTAATATTAGGCTTTGCCTTTAGCCAACCCAATCAAATTATTGAACAACATAGCTTAGGCTTAGATTTACATATTATTTTGTCATTATCTGCATATGCAGTTTTATTAATGGCAACCATTCATGCAGTATTGCTCTGGTTTCAAGATCGAGAACTCAAAAAGAAGCAGAAAAAACGTATTTGGGTCAATCTGTTGCCACCTTTCCAAGTCATGGAATCTTTGTTGTTTGACCTGATTATCACGGGTTTTGGTTTATTGACAGCAGCATTGTTATTTGGCTTCTTTACCATTGATAACTTCTTTGCACAGCATCTGGCACATAAAACGGCCTTTAGTATTATTTCATGGTTCTTATATGGCGCCTTACTTATTGGCCATTACAAATTTGGCTGGCGCGGTCGCAAAGCCATTCGTTTTACCATTACTGGTTTTGTCCTGCTCGCCATTGGTTTTATGGGCAGTAAATTTGTTTTAGAAATGATTTTAGGTCGCTAATTAAAATGGGATAATGATGTATTCTTACTATAAATATACAGATATAGATGCATCAACAATCCTGTATGAATTAGATCAAATACATTACTGCTTAAGAGCAATCTATATCACACCATCAATAATCTTAAATACAGCTTTTATAAATGAACAATCTAATTTTTTTCTACCTGAAGGATGCTTTGAAGAACATTTAGAAGAATTATCTCTTATTACAAAGGAAGAGTTTTTAAGTTTTTGGAGTATATCAACATCTCAATATTTAGATGCATGGAATCGCTTAAAGACTAAATTTCAGATTAATCAATGTATTGATTCAGAAATTGTTTGCTTTTACCCTCAAGGGGTAATTGTTCAATATAGTGAAATTTTTTTTGGTCTCGTAAACTACAAAGACTGCGAATTTATTTTAGGATCAGAAAATATGTATCCTCAACAAAAAATTAAGCTTTACGTGCAAAACTTTGATGATCAAAACTTATGGATTAACTTTTCTATAAACGCTCAAGATCAGCATGTTTAGAACACGCTACATTTTCTAGACATCTTAATAAAAAATGCGTATAACGCTGTTTTCGCTTATTTAGGTAAAAAATCGTGAAACTTGTACTCGCCCCAATGGAAGGTCTGACTGATCCGATCATGCGTGACGTACTCACCCATGTTGGCAGTTTTGATTGGTGCGTGACTGAGTTTATCCGTATTACCGATAGCATCTTGCCTGATCATATCTACGATAGTTTTTGCCCTGAATTAAAAAATGGCGGCAAAACCGCAGCAGGTACACCTGTACATGTACAGTTTCTTGGTAACAACCCTGATATGCTCGCTGCCAATGCAGCAAAAGTCGTAGAACTTGGCGCGCCAGCTATTGATCTAAATTTCGGTTGTCCAGCCAAAACGGTGAATCGCCATCGTGGTGGTTCTGTTTTGTTAGATGAGCCTGAAACAGTACATCTGCTAGTAAAAGCGGTACGCGATGCTGTACCTGCACATATTCCTGTCTCTGCCAAAATGCGTTTGGGCTATCTGGATGAAAATCATACGCTCGATAATGCTCATGCGATTCAAGATGCAGGTGCAAGCTGGCTTACTGTACATGCACGAACCAAAGCTGATGGCTATACCCCACCAGCCTATTGGGAAAAAATTCAACCGATTACCGAAGCATTAAAAATCAATGTGATTGCCAATGGTGAGATCTGGAATAATGCGGATGCAAAAGCGTGTTTAGCACAATCGCATTGCCAAGACCTTATGATTGGACGTGGCGCAGTCACCACACCAGATTTAACCCTGTGTATTCGAGAGAATATGGATCAGGCAGTGCTGTCTTGGCAGGATTTAGTTGAATTACAACTACGCTTCCTAAGCGGCCAATATAAGACTGAAATTGGCATGGTGGGGCGTTACAAGCAGTGGCTGGGCATGATGACCAAAGCTTATCCTGAAGCACAAGCATTATGGGGTCAGGTGAAGAAGATCAAACAATTAGATGAAATTATTCAGTATTTAAAACAGAGTTAGATTTCCATACCTTTCTCGCTACAATAAAAAGCGGCCTAAGCCGCTTTGGAAATCATAGCAACCCTATTTGAATAGTTATAATCCACTCACCTTCATTTTAAAATCAGTGATGGAAGCCCCTTTAATTCCCCAGTTCCCCATAGAACCATTTTGCAATCCATTAAATGTATTTACATCCAAATTTGCAGCAGGAATAGTATCCCCCATCTTTACATTATTTAAAGATAAATTAAATTTATCAGAGGTAATACATTTGGTAGGATCCGTTGCACAAGCACTATTAAAATTCCCAAAAACAACACCTCCTGGAGTTGTTTTTGTACCATCAGTTGCCTCATTTTCAATTCCAGCATGAAAGCCATTTAAAGAAAAGCCATTCGCATTGTTACCTGTCATCTGTAAATCAAACTTGGCCCCTGTTGTTCCAGAAACCAAATTAATATTACACCCATCAGGATTTGCTGCTGTCGGTCCACAAATTGACTTCAATGCTCCTCCAAACGTAATCATATGTCCTTGAGGAGCCGCTCCTAGTTGAATATTCATATTAGGTTTATTATTCGTAATAAACTCAATATCAATATTACTAGTCCTTAATAGTTCTTTAATATTCTGTTTCAGTGTTGTACCGGAACTAAAAATAGATTTCCTTATGTAAGATGAACCATTTAATGAAGAAAGTGCATCAACATTAATAGGATCATCTGGCACTAAATACACCGAAAGCGGTCGTATACGTATCCCGTTTACATTATTACCAAAAGTCACTGCAATATTTGCAAAAGCACCTTTTGTACCCGTTCCTCGATCAGCGTCAATGATTGCATTTAATAATTCAGATGTATTATTTTGAATAGTCCCGTTGGCATTGAAAGTTTGGACAAAATCAACCCCTGGTGTTACACCACCTTGATTAGCAGCCACCACTAATGCAGCTTTCGGTAAAGCTGTTTCTCCTTTCTTCGCGAACCCATCCTTATCAATAATCGCAATCTGATTAAAATCAACTTTTGAAACTTGTACGCCTATATTTAGCCCATTCTGACCTGTCGTGCTTGAAAGACTCTGATCATCAAGAGGTTGCATTGCCACCGCCAATGGACTGAACAATAACAGCGATAAGCATCCTATTTTTTTGTTTTTTCCCATTGCCCTAATCCATAGACAAATGTTTAAAATATACTCAAAAGACTAGCACAATTTTTATAATTCACAAGATAAAACCGATAACCTACAAGATAAAGTATGTCATGACCCAAGTATCTTGTCACCAAGACGCTTGGATCATCACACATTTATTGATATCTAGTTAGGGGGGGCAAAGCGAATAAATTTATTCTCAACAGTGCCACTATTATTCAAAACTAAATAGGCATAGGTCGTCACAGTATTATCTTGTAAACGTCCCCAAGAATACTCTTTCGCAATTGCATTTTGATTTTGAGATGTTGAACTTAAAGAGGCTGCACAGCCAAAAGCATTTTGGGCCGTTGTCCATTCTTCACCAATCTTAATTTTATCAAATCCTTGTTGTGTTGGCGTACACTCAGAAAAAGGTTGATTATTGTTAGTATAAACTTTTTCTTGCAATTTATCTCCAACGAAAACAAGTTGATGAAAAATTTGATTCGTAGGTGTTCCAACATCACTGGTAGCTAAAAAGTTTTTCCAGCCATAAGTAGACTGCAACTGTTTAGCATCCTTTGAAGCAGTGCTTAACATTTGTAAGACCCCTTCACATTGCATTCCAGCTTTGACATCTTCATAAGAAGAATCTAGTTTGAGTGCTTGCCACTTTTCTAAACTTGGGACACAAGCAGATTTTTTATCTTTAAAAATAAATTGCTTGGAAAAGATTTGACTATTCAAAATTGATAATATTACATGATTTGCTAAGTTATCTAGCTTCCCCCACTCCCGAACTTCTGCGGGAACACCATTAATCACACGACTTTGTGTTAAGGTGCCAGCACAACCTAAAGCTTCTACAGCTTTATCATATTGATCCCCTACTGTAATCGCATCCCATTTTTCACGCTCAGGAATACATGTATTAATCTCAGGTGTCGCTACTCTGTAAACCTTATCGATTAATTTATTATTCTCATCAAAAATGACAATCAAACTATCTTTGCTAGTCACATTTTGCCATGAATAATAAGTATATATACGATTATTACTCTCTTTAGAGCTGTATTGATAGATTCCTTTACACCCTAGCTTTTTCTCAACATCATTCAAACTCTGATCAAAAGCAAGACTATCACTTAATTCTTTTGTTGGTAAGCATGTGGCTGTTTCTGATTTGATTGGAGTATATACCGTATTACTCAACTTTCCTTTATCGTAATAAGCAACTATTGTTGGTTTCGTTAGATCTGTACCCCAGACTGAGGTGATTTGCTTAATATTTGGATAACTCTCATAGACAGCCCCCTGAAAACCATTACAATTTAATTTACTGTTGACTTGTTCAACTGAATCATTTGCTGCTAGTTGTTTCCATTGCTCAAAAGTAACCTGACACGGCGCATTTTGTGTTGGTGTTGGCGTCGGAGTAGGTGTTGGTGTCGGAGTAGGTGTTGGCGTCGGAGTAGGTGTTGGCGTCGGAGTAGGTGTTGGCGTCGGAGTAGGTGTTGCGCTAGTAGAACTGCCACCCCCACCGCAGCCTGTTAATGCTAACATAGCTGAAACGATCATTGTTTGAGCGATTATTGATTTGTTCACTGAATATATCCTTAACATCAGAATCTAATTAAGTTTAATCATTATTTTTTAATTTTGATTCTTTTTTTTGTAAAATGTTATCCCGATATGCCGCCAATAAAAAATATGCTAAAGCTGAAGTATGCTCCTTTGGTATAATTCGTGGTGTTATTTCATCATGATACAACCAATATCCATCTGATCTTTGAGTGTCGACTATTCGTTGAATAAATTCAGTAGGAACCAAATCTACTCTTCCAATCAATGCAAGTATTGCTGCTCTTTCTATCTGAAGATCGTTTAGCTTTGTTTCAACATCAAATTCCGCTTTTAAACGGTTGATTAATAATGGTAAAGCTTGTTGATAGTGTTGATTATCAACACAACCTTTGTCTTTGGCGATCACTAATGCCAAAATTTGATGAGTGGTTACATATCCATAATCTAGAGGATAAATAAGCGGATTTTCATCAAAATGATCACTACACGTTATTGCATAGCCCATCATTAAGAATGACTTTTTTACCTGTCTATTATATTCCTCACTCTCTAAAGGAAATGTATTTAAGCGAAGCGCTAGCTCAGGTTTAAAAGCAATATCTTTAAAACTTGAAAAATCTGATTTTTCAATGTTCAATTTTTTATCTCTGATAGTCCATAAATAATATTCAACAAACTCAGGAAAACCATTTGACTGCTCAATATAATGCGGTAAGGGTTTTATTAGAACTGGAGGTTTTTTCATTAAAATAGCAGCTTGCCCAGCTAAAAATGCAACATCTGCATATACTTCCCGACCAGAAATTGCTTTCTCAAAAGACCTTATACTCTGATTATAATCATTTTTATTATTTCCAGCCGATGTAATCGAACAAAAAAAAATAGTAGTTAAAAAAAATATAAATAACTTATACAACATATGATTACACACCATCTATTGATAATAATCAATTAAAGAAAGAGGCTAATTTAATAGCCTCTTTCTTTAACTTCAAACCTAACAGAATTTCAATCCTCCCCAACAGTTAGGTACAACCGCCTGATAGTTACTTAAAGGTAAGTCAGACAATCCCATAACTGCGGGTACCCCTTTTACATCAATAATACCAATCGATTTATATAATGGAGCACCAAACAAAGCATTCAACGCATCACCCGTATTTAAAGCAATAAAATTTTTACCAATTGGTCCCAAAGAACCTGATGCAGTTGTTGTTTGTTCGCGATAATCCAAATTTACACCGTCTTGCTGTTGCCAAGAACAAATTAAAAAACAGCTATTATTTTTTGCATATAGTGGATTACCAGCCGAGTCTGTTTTTTGTTGACTAAAGAAATTATTAATAAATGTTGCGACTTGAGGCAGTACATCATCCATAGAAACTTTGGTTTGTGGTTCTAAGGCACCGAAATTCAATGGCTCTGAAAATGACATCCACCATCCTCTTTGAGCAATATCATCAGAATTACTACCAGGCCAACGAAGTGCCTCCTTTTGCAACGATAGATAAAATCCCTTATTAAAGTCATAGCCTGTGATTTTACCACTTGCATCTTTTATAGCTTTCGCCACGGGTAAGTTATGCATTCGTTTAAAATCTTGCTGTACCGAGACATTCGCTGCTAAATTATCAATAAAAGTACACGCTGTGCTACTCGCGGCATTACTACTATTTAGACAGCCCATTTGACCAGTAGGAACACCAGAATTACGAAGTGTAGTATTGTATTGTTGTTTCTGAGCAGGTGTTAAACCATCTGAGTTTGTGGTTAGCCATGGATCATTTGTAGCGCGTACGGTCCAAGAACGGCTCCCTTTCTCCCCCATATAAAAAGTAGCATTGTTTACACTCGCAATACTATCATCCATCTGCATATAAATTGGACCATCTGATGCTCCTACTGCAATTCGCCCAACAGGGACATTATCCACTTTTAGATTTAGTTGGGACATACGATTACCAGTCACGACAGTCTGAGGAAAGATAAATTTGATATCTTTTTGAGCAATATTAATCCCCCAGCTAGATACACCCTCAGGTGGAGCTTGATAGTTACTACTACTTGGATTCATTTTATCAACAGCGGTATATGCCGTACGATATCCATAAATAAGACCTAAGGCATTAATATAAACTGGTGCATATATCATTTGATCTCGAGTTAAACCAAACTTAGCAGCTTGTGTACTGGCTGTTACATCTACAGGATCAGTAACAATATAACCACTAAAGGTATTAATCCCACCTTGGTTTAATTGTGATGCAGGTGTATTCGGTTGATCATTATTGGTACCTGCCGTCATATAGCCCATAATGCCTTCGGCACTTAGGCGTACTCCTGTCATTTCTCGAGTAGAGGCACTTTGCGGGTTTTTAATTGCAAATTCAATAAAAGGGTTCCTTAATATTGCACTACTAGCCGCACGTTCATTTACACCTGGCGTACCGCTGTAGTTCCAAATCGGTGTTCCATCTGATGCCACAGAAGTCGGGACTCCAGTTAAAGCTAAGTTTTCAATATCAATATCACAACCATTGGCTCCATTGATTCCACCACAACCCAACTGTAATTTTTTAATATTCAGGTTGGCTTCTAAATCGGCCTGTAAACCCATTTTATAAAAACTAATATTGCCATATTTAGAATTATAATTGGTGTCGATACTACTTCCAGCAGTCGTGCCCATATAAAGTAATGCCTGTCCAGTTGCCTGACGCATTTGTTCATCATCTAGACTATGTAAACTTGAGGCAGCAAAACTCTGAACTGCTAATATGCTTAGAGTCAAAGTACCCAATATTCCATATTTTTTCATTGCTCTATTTCCTTAGCTCATGGGAGTCTTGTGAAGCCGCCATTTCGAGGTGTTATTCCCATACTGGCATCAATACGTCCACCAGTCATAACCATTTCACCTAAACGTTGTCCTGGTGGACTCAACGTTGGATTAGTTAAATTTGCTGGTGGATATAAATTAATATCTCTCACCCGTAAGACATTTAAAGCTTCTCGATCCGGATTAATATTAAAACTATAATTAAACCCAACATTATCCTTATTCACTGCAATAGCATTATTAAACTGGATAAGACCAGAAATATTATCAAAACCAATCATGGAGTCATCGACTGGATCGCTCAACTGAATTGCACCATCTTTAAGCAAATAACGCCCAACAATAGATAAACGTGCCTGATTATTGGCATTGATTTCATTATTAGGAACCAAACTAAAATCCATGTCACCGAACATTTTCAGTTTCAATCCATATAAAACATCATCTTTAGTATTAAATGGATTTTTTATACCTGATGATGGTGTACCTGCGGCATTATAACTTGGCAAATATCCCCCAGCAATTTCCGCAGCCATCACCATCAATAGGTCTTTAAGAGATACATTGACATTTCCATTTTCAAAACCCATCGTCCCATAACCACGCAATAGCATGTCAATATTACGCAATCCAATATAATAATTATTATTTGCATCTACTACCATAATAGAAGTAGTTTTTGTTCCTTCTGGATTACGCCCTTGCACACTTAAACCAAGTGCCAAACCTAAACGATCCACTCCAGTCACAGTCGACTTCGTTACAGTATTATTGGCATTATCTAAACCATAGATTGAACCTGAATATTTGGTTGCGTACACTGCAATATTACTATTTAGATTATAGTATGGTAAACCCAATCCCCAAGTATTGTCCTTTCCAGCTTCTGGACCAATTGTATTTCCAGTTGAAACACCACTGCTTGAAGTAAAACGACCACGTTTTGAAACTGCTTGGAAATCACCGCCACGAATTGCGACCACTAAACTATTTGGAGTAGCATTACTTGCAATTTGTTGTTTATAGTCTGCTGCTGTAGTTAAAGTACCACTTGCCCCACCTAAGCGCGCACTATTCAAGACACTATTTTGAGGTAAAAGCAAATGACGCGTATTTGCTAGGCCTAAGTAAACATTGCCACTATCAAAATAAGCACGTTCATTCGAGTTAGAAATAAGTGGACTTAGTTTACTAAATTCAAAGCCAAAGGTATTTGAACCTGCACCGCCAATTTCTAAAGTAGTTGCCTTACCGCCTGTCCCAAGCATTCCATCGCCATCGCTGGTAAATTCACCACGTAAACGAACGCCAATCCCTGTAGAACCCAATATTGATCCATCTGTACCTGTAGACGTTGATGGATCACCACTATCGGCACTGGTTGCATAACCTAGAATATTATTTGTTTGTCCACTTGCATTGACTCCACGAATCTGCAAATAACTATTGACCATACGTCCACTCGCCCCAACACGAATAAGCCCTTTGGCAGCATCTGCCTCATTTGCTCCAATGGCCAAAGCATAAACAGGGTTTGTAGGATCAACATAAGCCCTTTTTTTAGTCATTAGTTCAATATTTAAACCAGAACTGGTTGCAACCACTTGATTATAAGTTGGTGACGCTTGATTTGTATCTAGCTCACGATAGGTTGCATTGGCACTCTGCGCTGCATTCATATTGGGTATTGGTACCCTAGTAAAATCAATATAGCCATGTGTCGCATCTGGCGATTGCTGTATGGTCGCAGGAAGAACAGTACCGCCTGCACTGTCTTTGACACTATTGGTTTGCAACATTAAACCTTTCACAGGGTCAACATAAATTACCCCCTTACCATCGAAGTTAAAATTAAAGTTTTTTAAAATCAACTGATTGTAATAATTACTCGTAGCAGCACCATCATTCAATCCAAAATACAGATTTAGGTTTCGTAAATTGAGACCCAAACTGGCTTGAGAATTTGGGTCAAATAAACCATTTTTAGTTTGAAAGCGAATATTTTGCGGTGAGTCTGTTTGAACTGCGACATTACCAATAAGATTATCGCACGTGTTTGCTGTTTGATTGCAGACCTGAAAGCCTTTAACTGAAATCGTAGAAGGTAACGACTCTATCTCAAAATCTAGACCAGCAGTTGCTTTTCCATTATTGACCGTAGTACCAGACTGGATCTTATAATTTGTACCAAGTTGATAGTTTCCACCTTTATAGTTCGTATTTTTACGAACTTGTACACCATTAGCTGTTGCTCTTAAATCCTTCTCACCTGTTGGAGTCCCTGCTTTGTCTTGCCAATAAAGCTGATCAAAATCCATTTGCTTATATTCAGTCTGCAAATACAAGCCGTCCTGAGCATTCACTAAACTCAAATCACTATCTTGTAGCTCTTGCAAAGCATATGAACTCTGAGTCAATAAAATACTACTTGCCAATACTGTTAAAACAAAATGACGTGTAGATGTTAGCTTCCTTTTCATCTCAATGCTTCCTTATTTTTATTTTAACAACGGGGGTGTGTGCCACCAGCGCAACTAAACATTTTAATTGAACCTGTCATCGATAAATTGGCATTCATGTTGACACCTAAAAAGCCTTTTTCCCGCCCAACAACCTCACTATAATTAGGATTATTGGCATCAAATGCACCATCACTCGCTGTATATTGCCCCTTATTTAAGTAACCACGGGTTGCAGTATTCGAATCTACAGCAGTTGGTGTTGCATCTGCATTTGCATTTGCATCGTTTTCAATTGCGAGTGACTGAAATCCAAGATTTCGCACTTGAATAGGAACTTTGGGATCAAAACTAAACATTAAAGCGGCTTTTGTGACATTACCATAAGACACATTCACCCCATCTATTCCTAATTTTGGAATATTAACTGTCCCTTGGATGCCTTTTAGGGTAATCCATTGCTTTTTGCCCGCATTGCTACCCAGTGGATTACCTAACGCATCTACAGAACGGTTATTTAATGCAATTGCTAAGCGACAAAACTCTAATGCATCCTTTCGGCACAAAGAGGTATCAAACTGAGGTGTACGCGCAGGGTCATACATGGCTAACAAGGTCGTGCTTGGAGCTGCTCCCGTGATCTTATTTTGATTTAAGCTTAAGGCTAAATTGAGATCTGCTCCAGCTTGCCCCGTCATTGTTTGTAATTCAGCATCGGTTAAATCACTTAATTCTGCAAAACTTGGGTTAGCAAGTAATAGTGCACATAAAGCAAATAATGAGTGATATCCTTTCATCCTACTTGCTCCTTAATTAATACCAGTCGTGGTCAATTTTAAATGCTGAATAAGCAAACCATCAATTACAGCTGAGCCCATATTATTTGCAACTGTCCCCGCTGAACTTAAACTACTTGGAAATGTTGTTGGAACATTGGTTTGACGACCTACAATTTGAGAGTTGGTATTTTGAGTAAAACTCGTTTTAGGCGTCTGTGTCCAATTTTGCCAAGCGCCTGTTCCTGATGGATTCCAACTGCCAGACGCACAATTACTGCTTGCGCAACGTCGTCTTTGAAAAGTTTGTATATAATCAATTTGCTTTTCACTGGTTAAATTAGTTGCATCTTGTAATTCACCAAATGAAATACCAAATGCCTCCACACCATTGTAGGCGGAAAGTAAGTTTTTCGTTGCGTCATAGTTCGTTGAACCAATGGTGATACTACTATGTGTAGCCCCACTAGTTTGATAATTGACTCCACCTAAGGCAATGTTAGTTGGGCTTCCATTATTAGCTCCACTACAACGGTAGATATTACAGGTTGAACCTAAATAGCTCACACTTGAATCTGGTATTGTTGCGCCATTTAAGCCATTATCAAAATCATAGCGTGTATAAATTTTACTATAAACGTCTACATCATTTGGTATACGTGTTACTTCTATACTAAAATTTCCACCTTTGGCATCAAAAATCACAGGCTGATACAATGTCCCCAGAACAATATTGGCATTTAAACCATATATAAATAAACCTTTACTGCTATCAAAATTTGGCGCCGCACCACCTAAAGCAGGAGTATCGGTTGTAAAGTTATTCGCCGCATTAAGTACTGTTTCAGCATTGATTCTTAGCATACTTTTTTTAGCACTTTCAGGAAGTTTCCAACTATTCGTACTACTCGCTTTTGCTGTTATGACACGAAAGCCTTCTTGTGTTACACACTGACCTGGATTGTTTGAGCTAGTTGTACTTGATTGCCCTGTATTTCCTGCCGCTGCGCCACAAATTGCTTTAATTGACCAAGCAGAAGAGCCATCAGATTGCTTATAAATACGGTAATTTTCCCAAATCCGATCAGCACCCGTCCCTCGGACTAAACGTGGGCCATTCGTATCATCAACAGTGGCATTGCCCTGACTGTTGCCCAGTGGAACATAAGATTTAATAACCAAATTATCTGCTGGATTTGCAACATTGATTACACTTGGGTTATTTGTGCCAGGTGTTGTTAAGCTTACTGGACCATTCCACATCACAGTACCGACAGGAACATTACCCGTTCCATCCGAAATAACAACCTTATTTGTTCCGCCAATAGAGCTAAAATTACCCGCTTTTAATTGCGCTAATTCTGTTGCTGTAAAGGCATTAGCCTTAAATCCAATAGAGCTAGCATCATAGGTTTGCCAAGTTCTTGTTGTAGTTGTATCAACTATTGCACGGTAATCTGAACCTTGCGTTGGTACTGAATTTAAGCGTAGCGTTGCTGCCATCCCCAAAGTATTATTATATGCCTTACTTAAACCAGCTTGGGCTGTTGTACTTCCGCCAATAACACCATCTAAAGTTCGAAACATTTTAAAATTTGAACCATTAACACTAAAACCATCCCACACCATATTAAAACGTAGCTGGTTACTTAAACCATTATAAGCATCAGCAGTCTTTGTGCCCTCCACAATACTTGCATCACGCATAAAGGCATCGCCCCATAGGCTGAGGCGCAAATTATATGCTGACTTTTCTGCATCGCTTAAACCTGCAATATCATTATAACTATTTGCTGCAGTTAAGGTTTTGTATAGAGGTGCTTCGAAATTAAAATAGGTAACATCTCGACCTGCCGCGGTATCATTAAACTGTTGAACCTTATCGGTATTAGTCTGGAAAATCCAAGGGTTGTTTGCAGTCCCCCAACTATTAATTGGACGACCAAAACTCATATCCCAATTAGAGGAGCTTCTGCCTGTTCCCCAGTCAGCCTTTGATTGTGACAAATTTAAACCATATAAAAAGATATCTGCCTTTCTAATAACAGCTCCATTTGCATCATACACTTCACCATCTGTTGTATTATAAGTATAGTTTGGCGTGTAGGTATAATTCCCGGGAGTTCCTGTTCTTTTATTTCCTTGCAAGGGACCAATAGGAATCAAACGCAGATAACCTGTATCGTTCACATCATCTGCGCCATTCATACGCATAGAAAAACCTTCTGGAAGAAATGCAATCCCTTCACCTGTGGTTTCACTTAAAGCATCATCGGAAATTTCTTGTAGTGCAAAAATAGATTGACTTACGCACAAGCTAATAAAACTTGCTAAAACAGTTCTTTTGAATAAAACCGTAGAAGTTGATCTAGTCATCTTGACCTTCCTATTACCTGATGCTCCGCATCATCATTCTTTTTCTAACATCCTTTTGAGTGAATCCTTATAAAACCACAAGGAAAACCGTATTTACGCTTCACTCAAATACAGGCAATATGCCTACATAATCTCATTCTTCATTATGCTGATAATTTACACAAAAGCAAAATAATTTAGGTAAATGGTCTATTTTCCGATGAGTGAAATAGATTTTTAAAGATCTTTTATCTATTTAGATCAATGATTTTTCTCTACTTGTTATTTTCTATAAAGTAAAATTACAACAACCACCTATTCATAATCTATTGTTGCAAAATGTAAGTCATCTCTAAAGCCTTAGGCAAACTCACAACCATTGAATATCAATCTTTATCGTTACAACCAGATATATAACCTGCAGAAACTAACCCCTTCTAGATTCACGTGTTAAATTAAAACCTCCATCCGACTCCAAACTGCAAGCGCGGTTGTTGATCCTCATCACTTTTTGCAGCAGAAGTATCACGCCATGCAATACTTGCATTGTAGTCAAAGCCTTTATATCCACCAGCGATACCAATACCTGTACTTGCTAAAGAGCGACTGTTTTTATCTGTAAGATATGGATTTTTATTTTGTTGTGTTTTACCAACATCTTGGAATAGATAAGCATTTAAAAATGGTGTCAACTGGTGATACACATTGATTGATGCGCCCCAACCTTGATCACCCAGCCCTTCGGCTATTGGATAGGCACGCATCGGGTTCAAAGAAAACTTTTCCGCTGAATCGAGATTCTTAGAGGCAAGCTGCCCATACAATTCACTGCTAAACCAAGAAGATGCTGTTAACCTTTGCTGTCTGGAAAGTTTCAGCTCATGCTTATAAAAACTGCCTTGGGTCTTTGCAGACAATCGATCTATATTTAGGGCTGATGGACTTTGAATTTTCAGATTACCAACGGTAGTGATGAATTCGAGCTGGTTAATGCCACCTTTCATGTCGCCAATCCCCCAATCATCCATTCGACTAAAATTCAGTGTAATTCGACTCGCGTCTATATGCTTGGATGTCTCTGTATCTGTTACTGCGATTTCATCAAAGAGCTTTCTTTTTTCAAGCAATAATTTCAAATCTAAATTGGTTTTCTGACTGCGTATCAATGGATAAACGAGATTTAAATTATAGTTTTCAGAAGTCCCTGTCGCATCTAATTGCTTAAACTGCTCTCCCAGCTCATATTCAGTTCTGCTATAACCACCGCCCAGCCATAGCCCCGTTCCTGTTATAGGTAATCGGACATTTAGGCTTCCTGAAACCAAATCTTGATTACTTCCGAGTAATTGAGCAGATAACTTCTCTCCATATCCTAGCAAGCTATTACTCTCGAGATAGCCTGAAAGTCGATATTTGCCCGTATAGCTACTACCTGCATTATCAATACCAATTCGCCCCACCCAAGTTGGTTGTCCCAGAATGTCCAAAACAAGATCCGTTTGCCCTGTCTGTTCACCGGCCTGTAGGTTTGCCTGAATTTTCCCAATACCAGATAGGTCTGAAATCAATAATAAGGTTTTATTGCTTTGCAGTTGTTGTAACGCCTGATGATGAGGAATTTGATCGGTATAGCGCGTAATCGTTGTATCTTTAATTTTAGACTGGTTGCTTAAAATGACTTGCCCCAGTTGTCCTTCTAAAATTCGGATCACCAATATTCCATTTTCTAATTTTTGTTTGGGTAAATAGGCTTTCGCCAAAAAGTAACCCTGTTTTTTATAGTATTGGGTGATTTGTTCTGCGCCAAGCTGTAAATCAGCCAATACATTGTTTTTATTTTCCAGTGACTTGACTAAACCATGCAAAACGGTTGTAGCAATTTTTTGATTCCCTTCTATCTGGATTTTTGTGACCCAAATGGGGGTTTGATCCTGACTATAGTTTTGCCGAGATGAATCAGTGCCAAAGTATTGTTGGTCTGTTTTAGGTGTTTCTTTGAATTGCTCAGAATTCAATTGTTTGGTAATGGTACCACTATCAGGAATAACAACTTCTGCATGGGTAATAAAAGAAGCAATAACGAGGATATTCACCCCACCCATTATTTGAAGAAATACTCTGTTGTACATCCTTGCTTGTTTATATAAATAAAATTTCATTATTTCTCTAAATTTAATCAATATCTTATTGTTTAAGACCAGAAGGATCAGCCTCTGGTCTTATATTCTAATAATGTCTTTTCATCTTAATGGTTATAACGGAGCCATGGGGTCGTACTATCCTCATCAATCACCCAGGTCGAGCTTGAATTTGGGTCAGAGGCATCGGCAATATCCCATCCTGCAAAGGTCAGGATTTTTTGCAGTTCTGCAGTGGTTTTTCCAATACCACCTGCGCTGCTAGATTGTCCTGATGTTTCAGTATTCCAATAGCTATTCGTAACTGCCCCCCCATAGAGGCTATGTTCCCCAATGAGTCCCCCGACATGATTTACACCAGTCACTCCCCCATTCGAATAACTATTTTCAACTGTTCCATTGTTGTAACCAATTAGCCCTCCGACAGAGGTTTCCCCCTCCACTGCACTGGTTGAATATGAATTCGTTACAATACCGCCATTATTATTTCCTACCAAGCCACCTACATTGCTATTGCCTTTGACTCGCCCAGTCGCATAACTGGCATTGATAATATTATCTGGCGCATTGCCTCCAACAAGACCACCTATATGCTGGCTTTGAACCGAATCACTTGCAATCACATCACCTGTGGCATAGCTGTTATTAATATATAAACGAGGCGTCCGATCAGAACTCCTATAAACTGTTGCACCAACTAATCCACCTAAGCCTGTTAAACCACTCACGTTGCCTGTAGCATAACTACGATCGATATAATGTGAACTATTTTCCTGAGCCATCAAAAGCCCCACTAAACCACCTGCACCGAAGAAACCTAACTCTGGATGCCAATTGCCATTCACATAGGTACCAGTTAGTATATTCCCTGTTGCATAACTGTTATAAACACCTTGTCCAGTACCTAATAAACCACCGACCCCCATCCCTCCGGTGCCATTAGGATCAAGGTTTTGTTCTTCTTCTAGCGTCATAGATAAATCTGCTAAAGAAATATTGCCTGTAGCATAACTATCGTAAACGGGAAGCAGACTTACCCCAGCCAATCCTCCCACATTTAGTATTCCTTTAACCTGTGCTTCAGAATGACTTTGGCTTATTTTACCCAAGCTGGCATTAATATTTTGCCCACTAGCTACACCAACTAAACCTCCAACATAATACAAACCATGGACTTGACCTGTACTATAGGCATTTTTAATATTGCCACCAAAATGTATGCCAGTTAGAGCTCCCATATAAGCATGCCCTTTTATTGATACATTGGTAAGACCTACATCTCTTAATTCACTGCCATAGGTAATACTAAACAGACCTTGAGGAGTCGCAACCTGATCATTGATTGGTCCCCCATGTAGTTGTGGTTGATTAATTGTTAACGCATCAATTTTGTGCCCTAGGCCATGAAAGTTTCCTTGGAAAATTGGAGTTCCTGGAGGCAAGCCACCTTCAGCTGCTTGTAGAATATCACCATCGACTTTTACAGATAACTGACCAATCGCCTCAAAGCCTTTTCCATTATTCCAATTGACCGTATCAGAGGCATCAATATTGCTACCTAAAGCATAATTCCCAGTCAGGTTATTGTTCATCCCTTGTAAAGTATTGATATTGGCATCGCCTTCTTCACCTAGATCATTGATCACAATGTAAGAAGTTCCATTAATTAATAAGGTTGGAGATGAACCACTGATATTAATCTTGGCACCATTATTTAAGTTATAATCCGAGCCTGCTCCATAGTTCATGGCAAGCTTAGCCTTATCTCCACTTAAATCTAAATCACTATTAAAATTAATATCTTTGTTTGCAGTCAGTGTCAGTGCGGTATTAGCATTCCAGCTAGTTGCATCATTAACATTAATATTACCTTGGCCTTCTGCCGTACCAATCGCATTCAAGCTAACATTGCCTTTGTTTAAAGCATCACCCAAAGTGGTACTGCTGACAGTGCCACCAAAGAAATCGACATCGACATTTTTGGATTTCAACTCCCAGCCACTGGTCGTCGGAGGTAAGCTGCTCGTACTATTTCGCTGTGTCGTGATATTGGTGCCTGAATTGACATGTACTTCTGCCGCAGAAGTTTTGATTTGTCCACCATTGCCACCGTTCGGCGCTGATGCATCTAAAGTACCACTAACATTTACGGTACCACTACTTAGATCACTGCCGAGCTCAATCACACCACGAACATTATTCACCGTTTGTGCTTGAATCACCCCAACACTGTTGACCACTGCATTGCTTAACTCATCAATGCCTTTTGCGGTAAGAACAACTTTACCGCCATCGGCTTGAATCATTCCACCTGAATTAATCAAAGCCTGTGCTTTACCTTGATTAATGGTGTAACCCAACAAACTGCCATTATTTAGATTCAGGGTAATATCACCACCTGCTGCCAATAATACATTACCCTGTGGTGCTTTAATCGTGCCAGTCTGTTTTACTGTCGGCGCAATTAAAGCCACTGTACCACCAGTCGGCACGGTAATTTTGCCACGGTTCTCTACACCTTTATTATTATCAGGATTGTTAAAGTTAAAGAGATTATTATTAAAGTCATTGTTACTTAAGTTTAAGGTCGATGCGACTAAACCCGCAGTATTGACCTGTGAAGTACTGCCAAATAGCACCCCGTTTGGGTTAATAATGAAGACTTGTCCATTGGCATTGAGTTGACCATTTAAGTTTGAAGCACTTGTACCTGTGACTCGGTTCAACGTAATTGAGCTACTATTCGGCTGCACGAAATTCACGATTTCATTGCTATTGGTCGAAAAGCTACTCCAGTCAATCGCGGCTTTTGCGGTGGACTGATTAATGGTTGTTGTTGTTCCTGCTGTTGAAATGTTCGCTGTCCCCGAACTAACCACCCCACCTGTTGGTCCTGCAAATACAATACTTGCACTTAAAATATTCACAGCAAAGAAGGCTGTTACTTTTGCTGTATAAGCAACAGAGGTTTTAGATTTGATTTTCGTTGTTGATTGCGTTGCAACAACGCCCCCTTTCGCCATTTCACTTACTGCTTGCCAGCAAAGATGTGTCGCATTCCATACCACTTGATAGATCTTATTCACAATTATTCCCACCTGTTTTTAATATTTTTAAAAAATTGCGGTATATTTTTAGCATATCTTTTTTATTATTTGATTAATTTATATATTTTCCTGACCAATGGTTAAAACATCATCA
The DNA here is from genome assembly GCF_023702675.1 of Acinetobacter sp. C26M. NCBI lineage: Bacteria > Pseudomonadati > Pseudomonadota > Gammaproteobacteria > Moraxellales > Moraxellaceae > Acinetobacter > Acinetobacter sp. C26M. Next base: position 841,330 of record NZ_CP098478.1, on the reverse strand, counting down.
AAGCATAAAATAAATTACATATAAGTAACTCTCTTTATTTGCTTATATTGAGTTGAAAGATGAGCAAGGGAAATCTAAAAAGATAGCGTCTTATTTAAATTTATAGAATTAAATATATTAAAAAGAGAAAGTATTCAAAAATTATTATTTTTCACAGCTAATGAACTTTATGGTAGTCGTAAAAGAATTTTATTTAGCATCTAATTAGAATGTTTTAACCATTGACCTAATGATCAATGGTTAAAGAGTTTGTAACGATTAAAGATTAGGTTTTCGGTAAAGTCACACCAGTTTGACCTTGGTATTTACCACCACGATCTTTATATGATGTCTCACACACCTCATCGCTTTCAAAGAATAGCATCTGTGCAACACCTTCACCGGCATAGATACGTGCTGGTAAGTTAGTTGTATTTGAGAACTCAAGGGTAACGTGACCTTCCCACTCAGGCTCTAATGGCGTAACGTTTACAATGATACCGCAACGCGCATAAGTCGATTTACCTAAGCAAACGGTTAAAACATTCCGTGGAATACGGAAATATTCGATGGTACGTGCTAACGCAAAAGAGTTTGGCGGAATAATACAAACATCAGATTCGATATCGATAAAGCTTTTATCATCGAAGTTCTTTGGATCAACAATTGCTGAATGTACGTTAGTAAATACCTTAAACTCACGCGCACAACGGACATCGTAGCCATAGCTCGATACCCCATAAGAAATCAACTTTTCTCCGTTTTCATCAAAACGAACTTGATTCTCTGCATAAGGTTCAATCATGCCGTGTTTTTCGCTCATTTCACGAATCCAACGATCAGATTTTATTGCCATGACTTTTTATCCATAGACGAAGTTAATAATTGGCGAGTACTTTAACGTAAAATGGTATCAATGAAAACAACAGTGCCATCCCTTATTAAGGATCGCACTGTGAAAGTTATAGATTGATTAGTGCTGAATAGCTAATTGGGATCGCAAAAGCCATCAAAACGACAGAGGCTGTGCGTTGTAATTTTGATTGAGACAGCCATTTCACCTTATTGGTTGCTAACATTGCCCCAACAGAAATCCAAAACAATGCAATAGGAAGAATCAGTCCAACAAAGCTACTCATATGCGCCAAATAAAGCTCTTGGCTTTTCCATGCTGCAACAGGAAAAATTGCTGAAGCAAATAACAGTGCTTTAGGATTGAGCAAAGTCGCGCATAGCAATTCTCTAGGTCGAATCGTGGGTTGATTTAAGGCCACTTCTTGGTTTGCAGTACGCCACAGTTTTACCGCTAGAAAAACGATATACCCTGCGCTTAATAGTTTCAGAAAAATCGGCAATGCAGGCAAAGTTGTAGAGACTTTGCCAATCAGCATTCCCCATGCAGTAATTGCAATGATATAACCGACTGCTTCTGCTGGAATCAATAATAAAGATCGACGTAATCCAACCTGAATACCAGAAGATGCCAATAAGGTATTGGTTGGGCCAGGAGTCAACAGAATGGTAATGACTAAACCAATAAAGAACCATGAAATCATTGAATGACCTCACTAGAAGATAGTTTCAGATTAATCCAATTCACAAGCCATAGCAAAAAATTAACTGTAAACAGTTATGACCAAACATAGATTAAGCAACTGTTTTATATTTACTTTATAGATTTCAAGTCAACTCTACTCGGCAGTCACAGCATAAAAAGCGTATATTTAAAATACAATAAATGTAACGTATCGGTACAAGACTTATTTTAAGTCCGATATTGTTTGCACTTGTTTTAAGTTTTCACTAAGTAAATAATGCTATTTTATATACAATCATAAACTTCTTTGACTTATCGAGTCTATTTACTCCTTTTATGCCTAAGCAATTCTTTCACAAGTGGCTGCCTTCATCAGAGAAAGTCGCGAGCTTAAAGCTGATGAAAATTTTTGGTGACCGCGCCTTAAATCCTTTGCTTTGGTATGTGAATCGTCGCTCGATTGCAAAAGCCATGTTTATAGGCACCTTCTGGGGAATCTTGCCTGTCCCTTTCCATAGTCTGTTTATTATTTTGACTGTGTTGTTTTTTGAGGTGAATTTACCGATTGGCCTCTGTATGGCATGGTTGACCAATCCCTTTACCGTGGTACCGATTCTGTATTTAGGCTTTTGGTTTGGGACAAAAATTTATCACGTCAATATGATTAATAAGGAGATGTTGCTTGGTGTGTTACATCAAATTTTAAACTGGATTAAGAACTTCGGGCATGGTCATATTGATTTTAGTTTAGCCAAGATCTTGGTTTCTGGACTCGTTATCGAAGCTATTTTATTTGCCATTATATTTTATTTGAGTACACATTTACTCTGGCGTTGGGTGGTGATTAGAAGCTGGAAAAATCGCTATAAAAATAAAAGAGAAGAAACCATCTAAATGATTTCTTCTCTATGAAAACAGATTATTTAGCTTCGGCTTTTGCCTTCATATACTGTTCTGCAACCTCAAGTGCATAGTCCTGACAAGCTTCTCCTGTCGCAGGGTTATAAGCACCATTATTGGTAATATTATTTGATAAGATACGGACCCCAAGGAATGGCACTTTGAATTGTTGCGCAATTTGTGCAACCGATGCAGCTTCCATTTCCTCTACAGAGGTTCCATATTTGGTATGGAAAAAGTTGATACGATCAAGTTCATTATTCCACGTATCTGCCGAACCGATGGTACCTTCTACCACTTGTCCCTTGGTGTAATGTGCTTTAGCTTTGTAAGCCGCAACTAAAAGTTCCTTATCACCTTCAAATTTTCGAATTGCAATCGGTTCTGGATCAGACTCATCCTTAGGCAACACATCGAACGCTTCATTCCATTCCAACGCATTTGAACCACCACCAATCGGTTTATTTGGTGTTTTAAATGCGCCAATATTGGTGGTGTATTTGCCTAGCACAATATCAAATACCTTTAAGTCTGGATCGTGTCCGCCAGAGGTTCCCTGATTGATAATCGCAATCGGCTGATAATGCTGAATTGCAATGGCTGTCGCTGCGGCCGAGTTGCTCATGCCCATACGGGTTTTAGAGATCACCATTGGATAACCTTTATAGGTACCTTTCCAAAATTCCCAACCACCAATGATTTCGTAGCTTGCATTATCTAATTTTGAGGCCATTCTTTTTGATTCAACAGGCAATGCGCCTTGGATCACAATCGGTTGTAACTTGGGTTTTTCTTGTACCTGATTATTACTATTTGAAGAACTATCTCCATTACAAGCACTTAAAACTAAAGCCGCACAAACACTGACAATACCCATCAGGCCTTTAAATTGCATCATTGATCTATACTCAAAAAATCAAAACAAGTGATAAGCAAGCAACATACCATTTTTTGTTTTTTTAATTTATTTTTAAAGCGTAAAAATAAAAACTTATTTTAATCAAATAGTAAAAACCCAGCAGGATATGCTGGGTTTTTAAGCATTTTAAAAGATACGCTTATCGTCTTTCTGACGTTTCGGTAATTTATCCATTTGTTGCAACACGGCTTGTGCAATATTGAGATAACTGTCTGCGGCTGCATCCTTTGCGATCACACTTGGTGTACCTTGATCTGCATGTTCACGGATTTTTGCATCTAAGGGTAAATGACCGAGCAATGGAATATGATACTGCTCAGATAGTTGATCACCACCGCCTGTACCAAAAATCTGTTCTTCATGACCGCAATTCGAGCAAATATGGGTCGACATATTTTCGATCACACCGAGAACAGGAATATTCACTTTATTAAATAATTCAATACCTTTGGTTGCATCCATCAACGCAACATTTTGTGGTGTTGTTACAATCACTGCACCAGTTACTGGAATACGTTGCGCCAAAGTCAGCTGAATATCTCCTGTGCCTGGTGGCATATCAATCACCAACACATCTAAATCAGGCCATAAGGTTTGATTGAACAACTGCATCAACGCACCTGTCGCCTTTGGACCACGCCAAGCCACGGGTGTATTGTGCGCACCAATTAAATGTCCAATCGACAGCACCGCCATGCCATAAGCATCTAAAGGTACGAAGTGTTCATTTTCAATCTGCGGGGTTCTGCCTGCATTGCCCAACATTGTTGGGATACTTGGACCATAGATATCTGCATCCAAAACACCAACTTTTAAACCGAGTTGTTGTAACGCGAGTGCAAGGTTGACCGTCGTGGTTGATTTACCTACCCCACCTTTACCAGAAGAAACCAGAATCACATTTTGGATGCGTGGATGTGCCGCTACATCGCGTTGTTGTGGTGCCGCTTTTTGGATCGGGGGATTATTCGGATCAGCTTCTGCTTTAGGCGAAGCATCCATTACAGGGGGTAAATTGGTGTTCTCTGCTTTTGGCTTTGATGAGCAGCTATGACCTGCTTCACCATGCGCTGCATGTTTCTGTTGAATAATATGTAAGTTTAATTCTTGGATACCACACTTTTCTAAAGCTTCGGCCAACTCATCGTGAATCTGTTGTAAATGGTCCTTTTCTTGGGGAAAGGTATTCACTGTAAGCTGTAAAATTCGGCCTTGTACATTCACTTGGCTGATACGATCTTTTAAACTGTTTTCAGAATGCGGCAATATATAATTTTGTAGAACTGTTTGAATCTCGTCTTCCTTCACTTCTTGCGCTGGTGAAAAAACAGATTTTAAGGAAGAAAGCCACGACATTTTGTTTACTCCAAAAACAGTTCAACATATCACTGAGTCTGGCTAGTTTAGCAGTATTGAAGAATTGACGCTCATATCAAAGTAGATAATTGCTCATTTTTTATAGCAACTTTTCTTCTCTAGATATGAGCATCCATTATTTAGCATTTATACAAAGCTTAGCCTTTGAATTTATTGATGGTATCTGTTGCTGCTTTCTTTAAATCATCCAACTTATGACTTGCTTGAGCTTTCAAATCATCAAACTTTGCAGCAGCTTCATCTTTTAGTTCAGATGCTTTTGCTTTGGCATCATCTAACTTATGACTAGCCTCTTCTTTGAAGTGGTCAAATTTATCTTGAACCGCGTGTTGCGTATCTTCAAGTTTGGCTTTGATATCATCCACTTTAGATGAAACAGCCTCTTTACCTTCTGCATTTTGCTCAGAGACATCTTTCTTTAAATCATCAAGCGCTTTTTCGCCTTTTAACTTTAATTCTTCAGCAGAGTGTTTTAAGTCATCAACTGCTTTTTCACCTTGTAGCTGAGCTTCTTTTGCTTTGTATTTTAAGTCACTCCCCAATTCTGCAGCTTGGTCTTTTAACTCATCAAGTTTTTCGTTTGTCATGATATTTCCTCACTATAGGTAAAAAACATATTGTTTGGAGCAATCTTAGTTATACCGTGTTTAGAAGCTTTTTTTGTGCATCGCTGCAAATTGAAACAAATGGGATACAGGAAGATTCAAATGATTGCGGATTGATAAACTTCTTAATTCTTAGATATAAAAATCATATAAATTAATAACATCCCCTTTATTCAATAAAATCAGATCTTAAAATCTCATATAGCACATGCCAGCTTAAAGGATGATCTGCAGCTAAAGCAGGATGCTGAAACTCGGACACTTTTTTCATCTGTAATTTTTGCATCACCTTTTGTGATTTAGCATTTTCTAGCGTCGTAAAGGCAACCACTTTATCCAGTTTTAACTGTTCAAAAGCAAATGCAAGTGCGGCTTGTGCAGCTTCGGGCGCATAGCCCTGTCCCCAGTACACTTGATCAAGTCGCCATCCAATTTCCACACAAGGTGAAAAAGAAAATTGCGTGGGTTGATCATGCAAACCGACAAAACCAATAAACTGCCGATTGTGCTTTAATTCAACCGCCCATAAGCCCCAGCCTTGTGTTTCAATAATCGACTTCATTTTATCAATCATGGCATCACTTTCAGCTCGGGTCAGGAGTTTTGGAAAATACTCCATCACCTGTAGATTGTTACCCATTGCGGCAAAGGAGGTATAGTCCTCTTCTTGCCATTGTCTTAAGCGTAGTCGAGCTGTTTCGATCATTTTTACAACCAATAAATTTGTATTAAAAACTATTAACAATATAAGGAGATAGTTCGGATATACTTCCGAAATATCTCAATCATAGACCTCGTTGTCAGAATTACCTAATATGAATGAAAATGAACTTTTAGAAATTCAGCATGAGCTTCAGGCCCAAGAAAAACGTTTGAAGTACATTCTTTCCAGTAAAAAAAGAATTCAAAAGATGCTTCTTTCTTTTGAAAAAGACCTTGCTGAACAGTTAATCCCTGTTATTGATCAACAGAGTGATGATAAAGCACCCGTTGAAAGTAGTCTGGCGCTTACGATCTGCTGGAAATTTTCTAAAACCGAATTTCCTAAAACCGAACATTGGTGCAGTGAACTCAGTATTACTGATCTTGAAGTAAAAGATGAATTTAGTGTTGCCTTAAAAGCACAGGCTTGGTTAGGTATTTTAGGTAGTGATGAACTTTGGCAAACACCGATGTTTGCAGAAGTTACCCTTGATCCGAAAACGGACGGCTTAAAGAGCTATCACATCCATTTCCTGTCTAAAGGAAAGATTATCTCTTTAAGAAAGAATTCAAAGCACAGCATCACTGTGAAACAAATGCAGAGTATGTAATCCTTCGGGATGCATACTTTTCTCCCTCTAAATTCTCTCAAATTGATTTAAGCAATCATACTTCTTTTTGCACATCAACACATAACAACTATTGGCGCTGATACACCCCACTGCAAGCACAGGCAAAACAGCAACAAAAATGAAAAGACTCATGGCTAAAGTTTCAAAATCAAAGCCATTAACCTGATCTTCAAACAAAATCATCAGCACTAAGCATATCCACCCCGTAAAAAAGATCAGACTTATTTTAAAAAACTGCATCAAATCAAAAATTTTGCTGGGCAATTTCAGTACTGATAAAACAATCACGTAGAAAATAAAAGCGAGCACAATCAGAAATGGAGTGAGGTACAACATCACTTGCATCGCATTACTGACCACATGCAATAAATGGTGCTGTTGAAAGTTTAAGAACAAACAATAGGGAATCACAAAACTAAAAACCGATGCCACACTTGCACACATAGATGCACAGAGCAAATGCCAAGATCTCATGATTGTTTCCTTTATTTACTGACCATACAGCCATTATCAGTAAAGGAAATGTGTTTTGATTGAAGTACAAGTGAAGCTTGCATGAAGTCGTCAAAATAGAAGCATCACTCAGCTTGAAAAGATTTCACTGAATCCCTTGTGCAAGTCGAGGCTAAGTCATGTAAAATCATCTGCCTTGCAAATACGAATGAGAGAACAATATCCGTGCGTAAAATTTTAGTCACCAATGCCCTACCTTATGCCAATGGTCCTATCCATATGGGTCACTTACTCGGTTATATCCAAGCAGATATTTGGGTTCGTGCGATGCGTGCAATGGGCCATGATGTGACTTATGTATGTGCGGATGATGCTCACGGTACAGCAATCATGCTACGTGCTGAAGCCAATGGAATTAGCCCAGAACAACAGATTGCCAATGTTCAGAAAGAACATATCCGTGACTTTGACGGTTTTGGCGTACATTTCGATCACTATGACTCAACCAATAGCGACGAGAACAAAGCACGTTCAGAAGAAATCTATATCAAAAACCGCGAAGCAGGCAATATTGCAATTCGTCCTGTAACGCAGTTATTCGATCCTGAAAAAGGCATGTTCCTGTCTGACCGTTTCATTAAAGGCACGTGCCCGAAATGTAAGTCGGAAGATCAATACGGCGATGCCTGTGAAGTGTGTGGTACAACGTATAACGCCACCGAATTAGAAAACCCACGCTCTACCTTGAGCGGTGCGACTCCTGTTGAAAAATCATCAGATCACTACTTCTTTAAACTTCCGAATTTCTCAGAATACTTACAGAAATGGACCCGTGACCAAGGTCGTTTGCCTGTTTCGATTGCCAACAAACTCGATGAATGGTTTGAGGCGGGTTTATCAGATTGGGATATTTCGCGTGATGCGCCTTATTTTGGTTTTGAAATTCCAGATGCGCCAAACAAATATTTCTATGTTTGGGTCGATGCACCGATTGGTTATATGTCGAGTTTTGAAAACTACATCAAAACCAAACGTCCAGATTTAAGCTTTGATGATTTCTGGAAAAAAGACAGCGATAAAGAAGTCTATCACTTCATCGGTAAAGACATCGTTTACTTCCATGCGCTGTTCTGGCCTGCAATGCTTGAAGGTGCCAACTACCGTACCCCATCAGGTTTATTCGTGAATGGTTTCTTGACGGTCAATGGTCAGAAGATGTCGAAGTCTCGCGGTACTTTCATTAAAGCTGAAACCTATTTAGAACATTTGAATCCTGAATATCTACGTTATTACTTTGCGTCTAAGCTGTCTGACAAAGTTGAAGATTCAGATTTGAACCTAGATGACTTCGTTCAGAAAGTGAATTCTGACCTTGTGGGTAAAGTAGTGAATATTGCCAGCCGTTGTGCAAAATTCATTAACACCAACTTCAATAATACTTTGTCGAATACATGTGCAGAGTCTGAATTGGTTCAAAGCTTTATTGATGCGGGTGATTCAATCGCACAAGCCTATGAAGCACGTGAGTTCTCGGCTGCAATCCGTGAAATCATGGCATTGGCTGACCGTGCCAATCAGTATATTGATGAGAAAAAACCGTGGGCACTTGCGAAACAAGAAGGCCAAGAACAACAAGTACATGATGTTTGTTCAGTCGGTATTAACTTATTCCGTCAACTTGCAGTTTACTTGGCACCTGTATTGCCAACGCTTGCGGCTCAAGTTCAAGCCTTCTTACAACTTGAAAGCTTTGACTTTGCATCACGTCAACAGATCTTGGTTGGTCATGAAATTGCTCAATTCCAGCCATTGATGCAACGTGTTGATGCCAAAGCTGTTGCGGCAATGGTCGATGCATCTAAAGATTCTTTAGCTGCTGCGGCAGAAGCGCCAAAAGTAGAGAAGAAAAAAGAAAAGAAAGCCGAGAAGAAGCCTGAGCCAAAAGTAGGTGAAGCTGAAATCATTGGTATTGAAGATTTCATGAAAATTGATCTTCGTGTAGCAAAAGTATTGGAAGCTGCAAAAGTTGAAGGTTCTGATAAATTGCTGCAATTGACTTTAGATGTAGGTGAAGCTGAACCGCGTAATGTGTTTAGCGGTATTCGTGAGTTTTATCAGCCAGAAGACCTAAAAGACAAATTGGTGGTGATGGTGGCTAACCTTGCACCTCGTAAAATGCGTTTTGGTATTTCAAATGGTATGGTACTTGCCGCTGGTAATGGTGAAGGTGTTTGGGTGATTTCACCTGAATCTGGCGCAAAACCGGGTGATAAAGTGTCTTAATACCTTAAATGCTAGACAAGAAAAGCCTCTACTAATGTAGGGGCTTTTTTTATCTTAAATTAATACTACCAAACTTTGTATTTATACCTAAATAATCATAAATAGCTTTTGTCTTTATTTCTAATCTTTTATCATGAGTAAAGAAAAAATCACAAAAGGATGCAACTTGAGCGTGAGTAAAATCACTCATGGATCTTTGTATTCCGTCAATTTGATCTATTTTAGTATCTTGTTCAAATCCAATAAAATTCATCATATTATAAAATATATTTACTTTTTCATAATTATATAGTTCTCTTCCCTTAATTTTTTCATTAAGTGTAATTGTCCAGAAATCATTTATATTAAAGTTTTTATAGCATTCTTTTTCTTTATATAAACCCCAAATTTTCTCTATTACATTAGGAGCTTTAATATTATTCAAATGCTTTGGATAAACGCCTACTTCATTCCTAAATATTTCAGACATTTTTTCGTTATCTGCATATTTTCTAATTATAGAAAGCATAAAATCTATACTTTTTTCATATACCTCTTTTTGATCAATAACTTGTTTAAGCATCATGCCAGATTGTTCACTAAACAAAGGAAATAATTTTAATTCATCATATGCTTTATACATTACTTCTAAATTTTTATCATAGACCTTTAATGCTTCTCGCTTAATTTCATCAAAATCTTTCTCTTTTTGATAACTCAACAATAATTGATTATAGATATGAAGATCCCCGAAACTCCATTCTTTTTTATTTTCAATATATTGGTCAAACCATTGAGAAACAGGTAAAGGGGAAATAATACATTGGTTTAAAAAGATAAATTTTTCTGTGCAAGCAATACGAATATGATGTGCACCCAGCCACGTCAAAACGTTTAAATATTTTTCACAATTACTCATATCGTGTGAATTTAAAAATGCTTTATAAATTTCACTTAGAGTAGTATTTGAATATACCACTTGATAGTTATCTTTGAAAAAATTATAAACACTATGATTCTCATCAAATTTTTTCACGAATAGATCTAAAATATTTTGGTCTAGATATGCTAAAGGTTTACCTGAATAACTATTATCTTCTTTCATATACGATTGTTTTCTTAAATTAATTTTTCAATCTTCATATTACTCTTTTTATATTAAAAATGGATAGACTACCGCCTTACTATCTTCCTTAGTACACCATATTATTTGACCTAATAAAAAACAGATGAAAAAATCCATCTCGTGTGCTAAAAAATAGACAATTCAACTAATTTTGAGAATATTTATAAATGAAAAAAATGCTGGCTTTGGCTCTATTGAGTTCATACTTTCCCCCACTTACTCATGCAGAAACAAGCAAAACCCTGCCGATCATTGAACAACAAAAACAGGTAACAGGCTACTATCAACACCAAGTCGGTGATGTACAAATTACCGCCCTGCTCGATGGCACTAACTTTATGTCACCAAGCTTGTTTAAAGATATTTCACCACAACAAGTGCAGCAAATCTTAAAGAAATACTATGCCGATCAGGATAAAGGCGTACAGACCTCCATCAATGCTTTCCTCGTTAATACAGGAAAATCATTGGTTTTAGTGGATAGCGGTGCAGCCAGTTGTTTTGGTGCACATTTAGGCTCGATTCTAAAAAATCTAGAGGCTTCAGGCTATAAACCTGAACAGGTCGATACCATTTTACTCACCCATTTACATCCCGACCATGTTTGCGGTATCAGTAAAGATGGCGTTGCTAATTTCCCCAACGCAACTGTGTACGTTTCCAGTGATGAAGCCAGTTATTGGTTAGATCCCAAACAGGCAGCCAAGCTTCCTAAAGACAAACAAGCGGGTTATGAAGGAACCGTAAAGCATATTAAACAGGCGATTGCCCCATACCAAGCCAAACAACGCTTTAAGACCTATAAACTCGGTGATGAAATTCAGGGTTTTAAAGTCATTAACACAGCGGGACATACCCCTGGTCACTTTAGCTATGAATTAAAAACCAAAGCTGAAAGCGTGGTGTTTATTGGAGATATCGTACATTCACATACCGTGCAATTTGATAAGCCAGAAACTGCGATTGAATATGATATTGACCCGAAAAAAGCGGTCGCTACCCGCTTAAAACAGTTTGCTGATTTCGCCAAGAATGGACAAACCCTTGCTGCACCCCATTTACCATTCCCAGGCATTGGTCATATTTATTCAGCAGATGGTAAGAGCTATCAATGGATTCCTGTGCATTTTAAAGATTAAGCGGCATACGTTGGTTCTAAGCAATAAAAAAGCGACCGATTGGGTCGCTTTTATCTGCTGCATTATTTCATACCAAAAATCAGCTTTAGTCCAAGCAAGGTCATCACACCACCTGCGATGCGATCAAACAGCGATTTAGATTTTAAATAAACTTTGCGTGGGCCTTCTGCTGACAATGCCACCGCAACCAGCGAATACCAACCTGCATCAATAAAGAAGCACAGCATCGGCAACACCACATAGTAATAACTTGGTATTTCTTTCGGTAATAAGGCGGTAAAAATACTGGCAAGAATAATAGCAATCTTCGGGTTACTAAGCTGGGTAATCAGCCCTAAACGAAAGGCTTGTGCATAGCTCATCTGATTCACAGTGCCATTCACCGCTTCCATTGGTTCTTTGGCGTGTTTGATAATTTTATACGCCAGCCAAAGTAAGTACAGACCACCAAATATTTTTAGCGCGATATAAGCAGATGGCACTGCCAATAAAATTGCCTGTAACCCCATCACAGCAAGCAAACCAAATAAAGCTGCGCCTGTGCCTGTTCCCAAGGCGGTAAATAAACCATGTTTACGTGAAATCGCAATTGAGTTTTTGGCGACATAAATAAATGTAGGACCAGGGCTGATTGCACCCAACATTAACGCCAAAGCAATTGAGCCTAAAATCAATAACGATTCCAAGTGAAACCTCTAGATTAGAATAATTTTCAAATATTAATTTTACTGAAAAAGCAGAGCTAGAAGATATAAAAATTTTGACTAATCTCAGCAATTTTTATGAGCTTTAAGCAATAGAAGCTGATTAGAAGGTCATTAGCTAGAGTAAAGACTCAATTTACAATGAATATCAAACACTTAAAAATAGCATATTCATCTCCCTCATGGATCGAGTATCCGATTTTTCTATAAAACTAATTTTATGATCAAAATTTGTCATCCATTTTAGTGTAACTTTCATTTATTTTTGGCTATTCAAATCCCATAATAAATTTATGGAATTAAATTCATTTTCATCAATAACGATAACCGAGGCACATTAGATGCAAACTAAAAAATTGAAAAATTTAGACCCATCACAATCACATCTCTGGATTATTGGCGGTGGTATTGCTGGTATGGCGGCGGCAGCCTTTGCCATTCGTGACGCCAAAGTACCTGCCCAAAACATTCATATTTTAGAAGAACTTGAAGTCTCAGGCGGTTCAATGGATGGTGGACATAATCCACTCAATCCCAACCATGCATGGGTGACTCGTGGTGGAAGAATGTTGACCGATGAAACCTACCTCTGCACATGGGATCTATTTTCCAGCATCCCCTCACTGGAAGATCCAAACATTTCTGTCCGTGAGGAATGCCGCGAATTTAATGACAAGATTAAAACCCATGCCCAAGCCCGTTTAATCGATGCGAACCATGTCATTGCAGAAGCCGAAAAGCTTGGCCTATCCACCTTGAATCGTGCGCAGATGCTGCGCCTGTTGGCGCTTAAAGAAGAACGGATTGGCAGTCGTCGTATTGATGAATTTTTTGATGATGCATTTTTCCAAAGCAATTTCTGGCGGATGTGGCGCACCACTTTTGCCTTCCAGAAATGGCATAGTGCAGCTGAATTACGTCGCTATTTCTTACGCTTTATTCAAGAATTACCCCGTATCCATACCTTGGAGGGCGTTAAGCGCACCAAGTACAATCAATATGATTCGATGATTTATCCCTTGCAACGTTGGTTAGTCGAACAAGGTGTGGATGTCCGTTTTGGTAACTATGTTACCGACGCTGATTTTGTTGAAGATGCACAGACTAAAGAACGTAAGGCAAGCAAGCTTTATCTCAACCTTCCAGAAGGTACTGAGCAGATTATCGTAGGTGAACATGATCTTGCATTATTTACCCTAGGTTCAATCACAGCGGATTCACGATATGGTGGTCAAAATGATGTGCCTGCCTTAATTCGTGATCGACAGGATCATGGCTGGCGCTTATGGGAGACCCTTGCACAAAAAGCACCTGATTTTGGTCGTCCAATGACGTTCTATGGCAATATCGATGAGCATAAATGGAAGTCTTTTACCCTGACCCTGCATGATGATGTCTTACTGAAACGCATCATTGATTACACAGGCAATGAGCCCGGAACGGGCGCACTGATGACATGGTTTGAGTCGGGCTGGCATTTATCAATTGTGGTCCCCGCACAACCGCATTTTGCAGATTTACCTGAAGGTAAATTCACTTTATGGGGCTATGGTTTCGAAATTGATCACATGGGTGACTACATCAAAAAACCAATGAGTGAAGCCACGGGTCAAGAAATTTTGATTGAGTTGATTCACCAATTGGGGTTCGACGATATTCTAGAGCATGTACTGGCACATAGTGACATTACCACCGTGATGATGCCTTATGCCTCTGCCCTGTTTGCCTGTCGTAAAGCGGGTGATCGCCCCCTATTGATTCCAGAGAATGCCGCGAATTTTGCCTTCTTGGGTCAATTCGTCGAACTGGAGGATGATGTGGTGTTTACTGTGGAATATTCAATTCGTGGCGCCATGCTCGCCATTTATCAATTCTTCGGTGTTGATCGTGAAGTTCCTGAAATCTATAACGGTCTGCTTGATCCCAAAGTCGGCTTAAAAGCCTTAGAAACCGTATTTCATTAAATGCCTCTGAAATGATAAAAATGAAGTAGGTCTCGATGATCTACTTCAACTGCTCTCATCGAGAAAGAACCAAATACAATACTTCACTGGTGAATGAACCATCGGTTTGAATTTGATAATACTGTTGGGTTTGATCCGATGCCTTTTTCTGTAGGTTACGAATAGTCTGAATCGCATATTCAGGGGTTTGCATCCGCTCAGTCCAACTGCCAAAGTCTAAATCCAAATATTGCTTTTCAACAGTCTCGACCCTAAAACCTGCAGATTCAGCAAAGCGCATCCATTCCTGCAAACTATAATTGCGTACATGACTTGGGTCTCGAATGGTTTCAATGCTCTGAAAGAAGGTATCCATCACTGGATTTGAGTGCCCTAAAATATCGACAATAATCACCTTGCCTTGAGGCGCCAATACACGGCGAATTTCCGCCATCGCCTGTGCGACATTTTGCCAATGATGTGCTGAATAGCGGGTAATCACACAATCAAAGAATTGATCGGCAAAGGGTAAACTCTCGGCAGCCCCTTGCTGAGCGATCACATTATTCAAGCCCTTTTGCTTGACCTGTTGTGCCACCAATTCCACCATCGACGGAGTTAAATCATAAGCTGTTACTTGATCGGTAAATGGTGCGATCTGATAGCTGACATGCCCACCGCCACAACCTAAGTCCAACACGGTCTTCAATTGATGTGACTGAATCAAGTGCTGCATTTTTGCAAATTCGATCCCTTGTGCATGAACACTGCTATTTAAATAGGCCTGAGATTTATCCTGATATTGTTGTTGATTGACTTGATGCTGGGTATTCATATTTTTATCCTTGCGATGTCGGTCTATATTTAAAATAGCCAACATCAATAAAAAATAAAAATGATCATTTTTATTTAAATTAATAAAAATAAGTTATCAATTATAAGCCAATCAAGCTGGCTGCGACATTGATCGCAACAGCCAAAATCACGGTATTGAAAATAAAGGCCAAAACACAATGAAAAATATTGAGATGCCTGAGCTCTGAGCTGGTAATCGAGACATCAGCCGTCTGCGCAGATGTTCCAATGATATAGCTGAAATAAATAAAATCGAGATAATCAGGTTGATCGGTTTTAGGAAAATCTAAACCTGCGTCTTGCTGACGACTTTTGGCAAGGTAGTAATCATGGGCATAATGGATCGCAAATAAGGTATGCAGTAATAGCCAAGTAGAAAAAATCGTCCCGATGGTGAGTAAAATCAAGGCACTTTTTAAAATCGGCTGATCTTTAGGCACATGTCCCAATTGCACCACAATTGAGATAAAACAGATCACTATCGCAATCAGCACCACGATCAAGATCATCCACTTGCCTTCATCCTGTTGCTTGGCGCGTTGTAAAATATGGGTTGCATCCAGATGCCACATCATTTTCAAGGTTAGAAATAAGTACAGCCAAATGGCAATATTCCACCCCAGCTGTAAGCAAGTCGCCCAATGCCATTGAGTGAATAGATGTAAAGCCCCATAAATCAAAAGCCCTAAAGAAAATGTCGCAGACAAATAAGGCCGATATTTTATTCCTCTAACTAAACGATGTATCAGTCCTTGCATTTTTCACCTGTTTGTATTTTTTATGAATGAGCAATTTAGCCTTATTTTTTAACACTGTATCGTCTTATAAAAATAGCTTATTACTGCGATTTTACCGAAATTAAACAAAATAAAGATTCTGTAGATATTTACTTCGGACAAAAATGTCCGTTTAATTCACCTTAAATCTCCCAAGAAATTTTAGCCATGGCAAAACGTCAGCAATTGGCAGCGCATAATCGTGATGAACTCCTTAACGCCGCCGAAGAAATCTTCCGTAAGCAAGGGGTACATGTACCGTTACAAGCGATTATTGATCATGCTGGCGTGGGACGTGCAACGTTTTATCGTAACTTTAGCGATCGTAAAGCGCTGATGACTGCACTGCTTGAACGTGCAATTGATCGTTTAGAACAACGTACCATTGCATTACAAAACTTTGATGATGGTTTTATTCGTTTAATCGAAGGTCATATTGAACAGTTACCACATCTGGTGGTACTGATTGATTACTGGCGCATTATTGATCGGCAAGACCCAATCATGCTAAACATCTATCAGCGCCGTGATAAAGCATTACAACCACTGATTGATCGCGCCATAAAACACAAATTATGTCGACCAGATTTAACACCGCAAGATTTTGCCATGATTACGGCAATTCTAGGTTCGTCATTTCAAGGACATCATGCTTCGGATCAGGTTCGCTTAGCCAAACGGGCAATAGAATTATTATTAAATGGCATAAAAGTTTAGTTCGAGGAATAACATGGATAAAAGCCCTCGCTATCTTGAAACACCTCCAGATTGGTCTGCTGATGAGCGCCCAACCTTACCCGGCTCGCCTGCTGCAATTGCACATGCTCGACCAAAACGCTTTGCCTACTTTTTTATTGGCCTGTTTATTTGTATTGCAGCCAGTTTAAGTAATGGTTTTATCGTTGCCAATTTACCGATTTTCCAAGGCGAATATGGCTTAACGCCCTCACAAGCAGCATGGCTCCCTGCTGCCTATGTGATGGCCAATGTCAGTTCTAACCTGATTTTGTTTAAAGCACGGCAACAATATGGTTTACGCCTATTTTCAGAAATTGGTCTGTTAGCTTTTATCGCTGTATTGGTATTACATATCTTTGTCAAAACCTATGAGATGGCCCTGTTTGTCCGTTTTATTGCAGGTTTGGCAGCTGCACCGCTAAGCTCCTTAGGCATGTATTACACCATGCAAGCGTTTGGCAAAGCCGATATGGCCAAAGGGATTTATCTAGCCTTTGGATTTCAGCAACTCGGTCTGCCTTTGGCTTGGATTATTTCCCCTTTTCTGCTCAGCGCCAATCAATGGGACGTGATTTATACCTTTGAATTGGGTTTGGCGATTTGCTGTTTTGCTATGGTCGTTGCATTAAAACTGCCACGTAGCTTGCGCTTGGAAGTGTTCGAAAAACAGGATTTCTTTACCTTTGCACTGCTCGCCCCTGGTTTTGCCTGCCTGTGTATTGTATTGACCCAAGGTCCGATTTTGTGGTGGTTTGATAGTCCATGGTTGGCCTATACCTTAATTGTCGGTTTTTGCTTGATTGTATTGGGATTAAGCTACGAACATTATCGTAGCAATCCACTGATTATGACCCGTTGGTTAGCGGCGGGAGATTTACTCAGTTTTGTGGTGAGCGCCTTTGCCTTACGCTTACTCATGTCAGAGCAAAGCTATGCTGCTGTGAATTTTCTTAAAACCATGGGCATGGGACCAGATCAATTCGTGCCGCTGTATGTGGTGATCTTCTGTGGCACGATTGCGGGTTCGGTGTTTAGTGCACTGACCTTTCATCGTGAAAGGCTGATTCTGAATTTATTCCTTGCTGAAATCCTGATTTTGATTGCCTGTGCTCTGGATTATCACCTGACCAGTGATGTGCGCCCAGCCAATTTCTATCGTAGTCAATTCTTAGTCAGCTTCGCTGGTGGTGTGTTTATTGGTCCACTACTACTCATGGGATTTATGCGTACCTTACAACGTGGTCCTCAATATGTAGTGACCTTTATTGTGCTGTTTTCTGCGACTCAAAATTTTGGTGGTCTGGTCGGCTCATCCTTTTTCAACACCTACCAACAACGTCATACCTATGACTATAAAGTCGAAATCAACAGTAATCTTGATCCGACCGATCCAATTGTGGCACAGCGTCTACAAACTTATCAGCATAGTGCCGTGGTCAATAGCAATGACCCTGTTATACAAAATAATCAAGCTTTGCAAAACCTGAATAAAGTGGTGACTCGTGAAGCACAGGTACGTGCTTACAACGATGTGATCGTATTGAACGGTATTTTTGCTGTAGTGCTCTTAGTTTGGGGATTATTCAAATATGTACGCAACAAGTACAAAGCCCGAAGAAGCCTACAAGCAACCAGTTAATCCTTATTGTATTTGATTGAGAAAACATTATGTCTGAACAAGATAAACCCGAAAATAATTCAGCTCCAGACAACGAGCAAAAAGAAACATCCGAAGCTGTAAAAGCACCAGAAGCTGTCGTGCAAATGCCACCACCGCCTCCACCACCCACCAGTAAGCTCATCAAAACCAAAAGCTCAACACTTTGGTGGATGCTATTGGTGCTGTTGGTTGGAATCACCATTATTTTATGGGCATGGCGCATTGGCCCCTTTCATACAGCGGTTGAGCAAACGGACAATAGTTATGTGAAAGGTAAAACCACCATCCTGTCATCACAGATCAATGGTTATATCAAAGATGTCTTGGTCAAAGATTTTGATCAAGTCAAACAAGGTCAGGTATTGATGCATATCGATGCAACCACATATGATCAAAAAGTGACGCAAGCAGTTTCTGGTGTAGAGCAGGCAGAAAATAGTCTTGCCAATCAGACTCAAGCCATTGCGCAACGTCAGGCCGATGTCACAGCAGCCCAAGCCAAACTTGATCAGATCAAAGCACAATATGATCTATCTGTGGCACAGTTAAAACGCTATCAACAACTTGGCGATAGCGGCGCCGCTTCAAAATCTGAACAAGATAAAGCAGCAGCCGATGCACAGAATAATCATGCTTTACTGAAACAAGCTGAAGCCAATATCTTAGTCGCGCAAGAAGCTTTGAAAACAGCTCAGGTAGCACAATCAGGTTTAAAAGCACAGGTGAATAGCGCGCAAGCTCAACTTGATCAAGCCAATACCACCAAGGATTACAGTACCATTGTTGCACCACTGGATGGTCAGTTGGGTGAAGTTAACCCACGTGTCGGTCAATACGTTGCGGCAGGAACACAATTGCTTTATCTGATTCCAAAACAAACGTGGGTGATCGCCAACTTTAAGGAAACTCAAATTGCCAATATGAAAATTGGACAAAAAGCCTATTTCACCGTCGATGCCATGAATCACCAAAAATTTACTGGACATGTTGAGCAGATTTCCCCAGCAGCAGGCTCTGAATTTAGTGTGCTCAAACCTGATAATGCGACAGGCAACTTCACCAAAGTGGTACAACGCATTTCAGTACGTATTGCGATAGATCCAAATCAAAAAGGCGTCGAAAACTTACGTCCTGGAATGTCTGTAATTACCTCCGTGGATACCGACTCTTAAGACAAGACTGACATTCTCAATCAAATACATTTACAATGTGATCAAATCCATTTCCCTTGTTCGAAAATGTTTGATCACATTGCTTTTCCCACACCCAATCAAACATTACAACTTCCCTATTCAGTTCAACTGAGCATTAAGCGTCTGGACCTGATTCATCCTCATATTTCAGGTAATAAATTTTATAAGTTGAAATACAACCTCCTTGCAGCACAACAACAAGGTTTGTCCCAAGTACTGACATTTGGGGGTGCATTCTCAAATCATATCGCTGCAACCGCCTATGCCGCGCAGCGCTTTGGCTTTCAAAGTATTGGTATCATTCGTGGAGAAGAACTTGGCTCACAAGACTTAAATCCTACACTGCAAACTGCACACGATTTTGGCATGCAATTGCATTTTGTCAGCCGAGCCGAGTACCGACTGCGTTATGAAGCTGACTATTTACAACAACTACAACAGCGATATCCGCAAGCCTTTATTGTTCCAGAAGGTGGCAGCAATGCACTTGCACTACAAGGAACACAGGAAATTTTAAGCGAAGATGATCGGGAAAATTATGATGTGATTTGTTGTGCGGTTGGAACAGGTGGAACCATTGCAGGACTGATTAAAAGTAGTTCAGATCAACAACAGATTTTAGGGTTTTCTGCATTGAAGGGCGACTTTTTAAAGCAAGATATTCAACAATGGACAGATAAACGCAACTGGTCTTTAACCGATACCTATTGCTGTGGTGGCTACGCTAAAACCAATCCAGAACTCCTACAATTTATGCGGTATTTTGAACAGCAATATGCAATTCCATTAGAACAGGTATATACCGCTAAAATGATGATGGGGCTATTCGACTTAATTCAAAACCAGCATTTTCCTGAAAATACCCGTATTTTGGCAATTCATACAGGTGGACTACAAGGCCGCTTAAAATAAAAAGTCACTCTCAAGTGACTTTCGATCCAATTAAACGGGATGATTAAAACCAACCATCACCAATTGCCTTATTGTCCATAAACAGCACTAGGCCTTTGACGATGCGATAAATAAACCAAATCGATATCGCAAATAGAATAGGAATACCAATCAATACAAAGGACAAAATAAAACCAATGATCGCGGTAATGAAAGTGACCCAGAAAGTTTTGATTTGCCACTCAAAATGGCTGGCCAACCATGTCCCTTGTACCTCATCACGTTTCATATAATTCATAATAATGGCAGCGATACTGGTCAAGCCGACAAAAATACTGACTGCATACAATACATAGATGATCAAAGTATATTGGCGTAACTGATCTTGCCTTTCTGGCGGTGTATTCTCTAAAAATATCTTATCGTTCATTATTCTAATCCCCTCTATAGAGACCAAATTTATAACATGCTTTGATTTTAAAAGTATATTTTTTAATCAAACAATCAACATACTCAAAAGGCTTTAAATCTTTTATAATTGCCCGCTTTTCCTCTCTCGAGTATTTCTCCCATGGTTCATCAAGTTGATGTTGTTGTTTTAGGTGCAGGTGCATCGGGCTTGATGTTGGCTGCAGAAGCAGGCAAACGTGGGCGCTCAGTTGTAGTCTTGGAGAAAGCCAATAAAGTTGGTAAAAAGATTTTAATGTCAGGTGGTGGTAAATGTAACTTTACCAATCTGGATGTCGAACCTGCTAATTATCTTTCTGAAAATCCACATTTCGTCATTTCAGCCCTCACCCGCTATACCAATTGGGATTTTATTGGTTTGGTCTGTGAATACGGTATTGAATACGAAGAACGTAAACATGGGCAATTATTTACCCTTAAAGGATCTAAAGAGATTCTGGAACTTTTGCTTTCAGAATGTGACAAAGCCAAACGGGTGCAAATTCAAACCCATTGTGAAGTTCAACAAGTCAAAGCTCAAGGGGACTCAAGTTTTATCATTGAAACCAGTCAAGGGACTTATCACTGTGAATCTGTAGTAGTAGCAACAGGTGGACTCTCTATTCCAACCCTCGGCGGTTCAGGCTTTGGTTATGAACTTGCACAGCAGTTTGGACATCATGTTTATCCAACCCGTGCAGGTCTGGTTCCATTCACCTTCTCCGATCATTTTAAAGAAGTGACTACACGTTTAAGCGGCAATGCCTTAGATGCAACCTTGGTCAATGATCGTCATCAATTTACTGAAGCTTTGTTGTTTACCCATCGTGGTCTCAGTGGTCCAAGTTCGTTACAACTTTCCAACTACTGGCACATTGGAGAAAGCTTCAAGATTGATTTCTTCCCAAGCCAAGATTTCAATCAATTCTTTAAAGATAAGAAAAAATCACAGCCTAAAGTTCTGCTACGCACTTTAATCAGTGAATTTACAGCGAAAAGTATCGTACTGGAGTTACAACAACTGATTTGGGCTGAGCAAAGCGAAACAGCCATTGGTAACCTCAGTGATGCACAGCTCGAGCATATAGCAGCACAATTGCATGCATTTACGGTAAAACCGTCAGGTACTGAGGGTTATCGTACTGCTGAGGTAACATTGGGTGGTGTAGATACCAGCGAAGTTTCTTCCAAAACCATGGAAAGTAAAAAACAGAAAGGTTTATATTTTATCGGTGAAGTGCTGGATGTTACTGGCCACTTAGGCGGCTATAACTTCCAATGGGCATGGTCTTCTGCACAGGCAGCAGCTCAATTTGTCTGATATGACCTTATCAATTACAGCACTTCGGACTTTTCAATTCAGTCTGTTTCAGTTTTGGTGGTCTGAAGAGTTAGCAGCTTCTGAAGTTGCGATTTGCTGTGTATTTTCAATAGGTCTCTCTTTAGAAGAGTTTGATTTAGCAACAACAAACTTATAAGCACTCGCTAAAAATCCAACAGTAATACCTGCAATAATAATCGGTGCGAATACTCGATTTGGCCTCTTCATTTCATTCTCCTATAGACTTTTTATTTAGAGACTATTGATACTTTAGCTATAAATGAATTGCTTTTGAGGTCAAATTTGTTATTTAAACCCTCTAACCTTACTCAAAATGTCCAATCACAATCCAAAACAGAGGCCAATAGCGCTGATACAAACAAAACGACCACCCTGCTTAGAGTGGTCGAATTGATCAGAAAAATCAAAGATTATTTTTACTATTCATCCGAATAAGGCCGTGTTGGTGGCGTTGGATTCGTCGGAGTATCAGATGACGTTGGTGTCGGGCTCACAGGAACTACTGGCTTAACCTCATCCTTATGCAACGGATTTGGTTTATTGCCTTCAGTTTTTGCTTTATCTAGCAAATCACTAAGTAAACGCTCTGCGGGTTGACGTCCACCTAAACCAAATGCCAAGGCAAAAGCCACAGCGACTGAGCCAAGTGTTAAACCAAAAGCCAAGTTCACAATGGAATCAGCGATACCCATGGCTTTTAGACCCATCGCAATCACTAAGCCCATAATGAGAATACGAACCAGATTGCCTAACCAACGTGAGCTGTTATATTCACCACGTTGTACAATATTGGCGACTACATTAGCCAACCAGAAGCCAATCACTAGAATCACAGCACCAAGTAAGATGCTTGCACCAAACTGGATAAACATTGCGATCAGTACACTGACCTGCTCTAAGCCAAGTCGATTGGCAGCCTCTGAAACCGCAAATAACATGGTAAAGAAAACGATTAAACAACCGATTACGTCAGAAACACGGGTTTGTCCAAGGAAACGTTGTAAATCCAGCTTCATTGGAATTTCATCTACGCCAGCGCCCGAAATCAACTCAGCCACTAAACGTCCCACAAAACGCGATACAATATAAGCCACTATTAGAATCAAGCCAGCAGCAATGATTTGTGGAATTGCATACATGATTTGATTGAGCATTGCGGTTGCTGGTTGAGAAATCGCCTGGATACCCAAGGCTTCAAAGGCCACAATTAAAGTCGTAATAATAATGATGGCAAATACAAATGAACCTAAGAACTTAGCTACATTTGAGTTTTTAAATAAGCCAACTTTTTCAGCTTGTGCCTGTAAGCCCAAACTATTACTTAACCCTTCAACAATACCTCTTACAATTTTCGCTAAAACATAGCCCACGAAAATGATCACACCCGTAATAAACAGGTTAGGTAGATAAGCAATTGCCTCATTCACCATGTTTTGCACAGGAATTAAAAGCCCTGTTAAACCTAGAATTGATAAGACAATAGGCAAGAACAGTAATAGTACTAACCAATAGAAAATCTCACCAATATTGGTGCTGAGAGAACTCACACCAACTTCACCACTCAGCTTCTCGTCGAGTTCAGTTTTAGACAGTACATTGGTCAGCCCTGCACGAACTAAACGCGCGATAATCCAACCAATGAATCCAACAGCGACTGCTGCCAGCAAGTTAGGTATATAAGCCAGCACTCGGCCAACCATATTGCTAAATGGATCGCTAACACCACTGATATTTAGAACATTAAGAGCGCCTACGACAGCAAGAATCATCACAAACCAGAACACCAGTTTGGAGACTAGATTTTCAATATTTGGAGTACGGCCTGTTGCAGAAGACAATTTATGATTGGTATCAAGCTTTTGCAGTAATTTTTTAACACCTGCCGCAATCACTAAAGCAACAATCCACCCTACAAGTAGGATGACAACTGCAGCAAAAATAGGATGAAACTGATCCCAATAATACATTGCATCAAATCCTCCACGATTGGAGGGGTCACTAAAAAAATCATTCATGTTGTTATCCTTATATTGTGTTTTTAAATCTTGATACACATCCACCTAAGAACGTTCTGCAAAGAAGAACATGATTTATGGATGCTTCCACCTTAATTTTTGTCTATTTTCCAATCAATCAATGGCTGCACTAATACAACAAAAAGGTCTCATAATTTTGCAAAAAAGCCCATTGATTCACATCAATGAGCTTTATGATGAATTGGTTTTGGTCTAAAGATATGCTTACTTAAGCATTCAGAATGGCCGACTGCGTATGTGACATGACCACTTGAGCAGTTGGATTGGCTGAATGATCAGCAACCATATATACAAGTAATGCAATCAGGAAGATTCCCACTAAAATCAGAATATAAACGGGTAATCTTCTCTTTTTGGTTATTTCTTCTTTGCTAGCCACATGAGGCTGTGGCTTACTAAAATCATGCATGATAGCAGCCCTCATCCTTTTACTTTTCAAGTTTTATCTTAGCAATACCCAGTGTTGCATTGTGTGAAAAAGCTTCGGACTATCGTTGCACTGGTTGCATAACTCTACTTTTTTTTATTTATTTTTTGTTTAAAATATAGTCGGTTTTAGAATACGATAAAAATAAGCTATAATACGCGACTCATTTCTCAGCCGTTCTGCTTTATGTCCTATAGCCAACAAAGCGTTTCTCTTGAATTAGACACTGATGTTACTCATCAATGTTTTTTACATCACACACGCGATGAACATTTGATTGGAATTATTGAGTTCAATAAGCCGAGCTATATTCTGAAATGGGGCGATTTAGAATACTTTCGTCGTCGTACAGAAGAGTTTTCGGTAATGCCATTGCCTGATTGTATCAATGCCATGATTGTCGATATTCGCAATGTACAACCATTTTTGGATAATGAAGTTCCAATTCTACCTTGGCGGTTACTCGAAGAGGATTGCCCTGTCCGTCTGGTCGTCCCACAAGATCGTCTAGAGCATTATATCGGCTTGTTTGAACCCACTTGGTTAACCACAGATGTCGATACCGCCATTCAAGAAATTCGTGAATTTATGGATATGTTTGTACATTAAGACATATCCATTTATCACTTTTCTACCAATAATTCTCTACGGCAATATTCCCTTCACCACGACGATTCATAATTAAACCACGTTGCTTCAGCGCTTCTTTGGTATCTTCCACCATTTGTGGATTACCACATAGCATCACATGACTACTGTCTCGGTTAAAAGAGAGTCCTGCTGCTTTTTCTAATTCACCATTGCCAATTAAAACAGGCAAACGATCATGCAGGGCTGCATTCGGATCACGAGTAATGATTGGAATGAACTTAAAGCCCGTATGCCCTTCGCCAAATACGGCTGCAATCTCTTGGATACGCTCGACATAAGCCAACTCAGATTCAGTACGTACGCTATACACCAGATTGATCTGCTGATATTTATTCCATGTTTCAAAATCTTGTAACATCGATAAAAACGGCGCAAGTCCCGTCCCTGTTCCCAATAACCATAAATCCTGCGGTAATGGCTGTTGATAACGTGCCAGCGTTAAATAACCATAGGAAATTTTTTCCAGATACAACTCATCACCAACTTTGAGGTGTTGCAGATTCGAAGTAAAAGCACCATCAGGCACAACAATTGAAAAGAATTCTAAAGTTTCATCGAAGGGTGAAGATACAACTGAATAAGCACGAACAACCAGTTCCCCTTCAACCATTAAACCAATACGAGCAAACTGCCCTGCGGTAAATTTAAAGTGTGCTGGACGAGTCATGGTGAAGCTAAAAAGATTATGAGTCCAACGGTGTACAGATAAAACCTTTTCTACGCTAAATTTTTCAATTGACATGATGAGAACGTGGCACGAAACAGTGCGCTCATGTTAGCATGATCAGATAAATCATGAATACTCTTAGGATCTGTTAAATCGATGAGATCCTCAATACGTTAAGGCTTTTAACATGCGCATGACATTACGCCAGTTGGCTGTTTTCGTGGCGGTCGCTCAGGAAGGAACTGTTACCAAAGCGAGTGATGCTGTCCGACTCACACAAAGTGCGGCAAGTATGGCTTTAGCTGATTTAGAAGATGGACTAGGTGCACCGCTGTTTGACCGTTTAGGAAAACGATTACAACTCAATGATTTGGGACGTTTCTTACTCCCGCAAGCTTTGGAAATTTTAGGTCGCTGTGAATCGTTTGAGCAAGCAGCTAAAGGGGAACTCCAAAGTATTGACCTACGCTTAGGTGCAACGCTTACAATTAGTGATTATTTAATGCCAGATTTGATGGCTGACTTTTTACAACGTCATCCACAAGCACATCTGCAACTGCAAGTGGGCAATACCCGCCAAATGATTGAAGCAGTCAATCAATTCCAATTAGATCTAGCCTTGATCGAAGGGTCTTGTCATTTACCTCAACTGCAATGTATCCATTGGCGTGATGATGAGCTAGCCGTATGCTGTGCGCCTGATCATCCCTTAGCACAATTGAATCGCCCGGTGAGTCCAACTGATTTTCTAGATGTGGAGTGGATTCTACGTGAGGAAGGCTCAGGCACTCGTGAAGTGTTTGATAATGCCATTTTGCAAGATTTACCCGATGCCAATATCCGTTTAACACTGGGTCATAATGAAGCGATCTTAAAAATTGTCGCGGGTGGTTTAGGTATGTCTTGTGTTTCTAGACTAGCGATTGAACCGCTACAAGAAAAAGGCCAACTGGTCATCTTGGATACCCCATTCTGGCAATTGACCCGCCCGCTCTATATGTTAGTGCATCGTCAAAAGTATCAAGGGCCTGGACTGAAAGCCTTTTTACAATTTTGCGAACGTCAGGTGTAATTCACTCCAATAAAAAACGCTTCCACTAGGAAGCGTTTTTTATTTTCATTTAGAAATCGAAACTCACACCCAATTTATAGGTACGACCTGCACCAATAATGGCATAGTCATTATTAAATACACCGGCCCAATGTTTTTTGTCCGCAACATTATCAATATTTGCCCTAAATGTTGTATCCACACCACCAATTTTTGCTTTGTACTTAGCACCTAAATCAAAAATAGTGTAATCAGGTAATTCCAAAGTATTTGTGTTATTTAAATACTGTTTACTCACATAGGTCGCACGTGTATTTACACTCAAGCCATCAATTTGTGGAATCTTATAATCTAAGGCCAAACCAGCAGTGAAATCAGGTATGCCATAAATTGTTTTTCCCTCAAGAGCAGGGGTTCCAGACTTAATATACTCAGCATCGATATAAGCCAGATTTCCAAGCAAGCTTAAATCCTCAGTAATATTACCTGAGAATGACCACTCGATCCCACGTGAACGAGTTTCAGCATCATCTTTAACAATTGATGTAGCACTGTCTAAATAAGCTTCTGGTTTTTCAATTTGATACAGCGCTAAAGTATTTAACCAAGAACCCATTTGATGCTTCGCACCAATTTCATATTGCTTAGTCTGGTACGGTGCTAAAGTTTCACCTTTATTTTTCGCAGTTGGATAAGTAATATCAGAAACGGTTACACCTTCAGATAAACCTTCAACATAACTCGCGTAAAAAGAAAGATTTTCAGCAAAAGGCTTAATAACAATACCTATACTTGGTGAAACCTTATCTGCAGAGTAATTAGTTTTTCTGAATAAGTTTTTGGTATCAATATCTTGATAGCGCGCTCCTAAAATTAACTGTAACCGATCATCCAACATTGAAACTTGGTCAGTCAATGTATAACTCACATACTTGTTGTCCCCGTAAGGTACTATTTTAGGATAGCTGGTTGGCATTGCTCCAGTGTTTAATGGATCATATAAATTAGTATCAAAGGCCGACACTGTTGCCGCACCGTGCTGCCAATATTTACGAGTTAAATAATCTGCTCGAATACCAACAGTATGTTTGATATTCCCTGTTTCAAATTTCGCTTCAAGACCAGTGTTTGCCGCAACATTGTGTTCCTGAGTCCCTACTCGATAATATTGCGATTTTGCAGCACCTGTTTCAGCATTTTGTACAATCATTCGCGTACCAAAAAGATGGCCTGAATATTCTTTTTCAGTATATCCAACTCCTGCAAACACTTTTAAATCTGGGCTGAACTTGTATTCACCAGATAGCCCCACATATTGGCTATTCTGCTTTCCTTCAATTTTTGGAAAATAGTTATTATTACCATCAGGAGCTGCAATCACTTGTTTGATTGTTCCCATTGACACCATTGCCGGTGAACCACCTTCACGATCATCTCGCATCGTATATGCATCAAAATTTAACTTTAATTTATCTGTCGTATAGTCAAGTGCAAGTACGCCAGTTGCATTGCTATCATCCATTCCATCAATAAGATGTTCCCCTGTACCATATGAGCCACTCGCTCTGATACCAAATTCATTATTTGTGCCTAAGCGACGGGATACATCAAAACCTGATTTGTAGTATCCCCCATCTTCATAGCTCGCTGAAACTTGAGTCAGATTTTGATTGGCACGTTTAGTCTGAACCATTACAACGCCACCAACACTACCTGCTGGTGCCATCCCAGCAACTAAAGCATTTGGACCTTTTAATAAAGTGACTGACTCAAGAATATCTGTAGGAATACGCCCAGTCGGCGCCATTCCAAACAGGCCATTTAGGTTATAGTCTTCAAATCCAACGCTAAAACCACGAATCTGAACATTTTCATTTAAATGTCCAGCATTGGTTGTTTCACGAATACTTGGATCATTTCTTAATACTTCTGAAACAGTTGCAGCTTGCTGATCTTGAATCAACTTATCCGAATAAGTCGTAACAGAAAACGGGGTATCAATAGTAGATTTATTGCCTAAGCTACCCAAATTTGAATTTTTCTTGAGCTTACCAGCAGCATAACTCTCTTGTTGATCAGCTTTTACCGTAATCGTTGGTAAAACGGTATTGTCTTCAGCAACAGCAAACATAGGTAAAGCAATGAGAGATAAAAATAATATATTCTTTTTCAAGTGATCAAACCCCGATAAAAATTTGACCACAGTATATAAGATAAACCAACAAATGATAATAAAAATCATTAACAAAATAATACCCATTTATTTAATAAATATAAAAATCTCATGATGAGAATTCACATAATTTATTCTTAGCTTAATAACCGATGAAATGCTTTTTGCCTCTCGGACTTACTTCAACAGTTGATTAGCCACAATAAAGCAATGAAGAGGCGATCGTATTTAGATCCTATAGAAAGAAAAAGAGGCTAAAAGCCTCTTCTCTCTTGAAATTTAAAACCAAGTTTAAATCAAGCCATCACAAAAAATTAGCGTCTGAAATTTGATAACAACTCGGTTGTAATCGAATTATTGTGCGTTGCTATTTTAGTTTTTCTGGTTTTCGCTGGATTTGGATCAACAAGCTCTATTTTTGTGGCTTTGTACTTTCCGTCATTTTCAACGACCACAAATTTCACTTTTTCATTTCTTTTCGGTTCGCCACCAGCTGGATACTCGGAAATATGAAAAAACACATCCCCTTCAGAGGTCCCAATAAAGCCAAAACCTTTGTCTGGATTATATTGTTTAATTTTTCCCTGATAGAACTCTTGCTTCATGACATTTATCCTACTTTGCAAATCTGATCATCACAGTATATAAAAATAAAAAAGAGACTTTCAATCTATCCCCAAAACAGCTTCAGGATGAGATCAAGCCTCTTTTTATGAATGTTTCAAAAATCAGTCTTTTTGAACACTACCAAAAATCTTGTCGCCAGCATCACCCAGACCAGGAACAATATAACCTTCTTCATTCAGACCTTGGTCAATCGATGCGGTATAGATCAGCACATCAGGATGTGCAGCTTCTACTTTCGCAACACCTTCTGGCGCAGCAACCAAGACCATGACACGAATATCTTTACAGCCACTTGCTTTCAATACATCAATTGCAGCAATTAAAGAATTACCTGTTGCAAGCATTGGATCAATAATCATGGCTAAGCGATTGGCAACATCAGGAACCAACTTTTTATAGTAGGTGCGCACTTCTAAAGTTGCTTCATCACGCTCTAAACCTAAGACACTCACTTTCGCGCTTGGAATCAGGCTAAGAACGCCCTCAAGCATACCAATACCAGCACGCAAGATCGGAACAATTGTGATTTTCTTCCCTGCGATACGCTGAGTTGAGACTTTCCCTGCCCACCCATCAATTTCATGATCAACAACAGGAAGATCCTTTGTTGCTTCATAAGTCAGTAACATCGTGACTTCTTGCGCTAATTCACGGAAGTTCTTGGTACTAATATCTGAACGACGTAATAAACCAAGTTTATGGCGAATAAGCGGATGACGGATTTCTTGAATCGACACGAATGAGTACCTAGGTAATATTAATCTCACTCCATTATAAAGTGTTTTTTTACTCATCAATAAAAAAGCCTCCAACTTTGGAGGCTTTTTTGTACAAATCCGACGATTACTGTTGTTGAGACAACATAAAGTGCAATGGAGAAAGGATCTCTGCCTTCAATGCCAAGTTAATCATTGGATCTGGATAAACACCCATCACCAATACCAATAACGCAGCAGCAAGGACCATAAGACCACCGACCTTACTTCCCCAATGGGCATCAGCATCAATACGTGGTACATCTGGTGGAGTCATATACATCACTACCATCACACGTAAGTAGTAGTACAAGCCGATGCCACTACCCACCACGATCATTGCAGCCAAGAACCAGTGTTGCGTTGTCACCGCAGCCATCACCACCAAGAACTTACCAATGAAGCCCGCTGTTAATGGAATACCTGCTAAAGACAACATCATCACGGTTAAAGTTGCAGTCAAGATCGGACGGCGCCAGAACAAACCACGGTAGTCTGCAAGGCTTTGTGCTTCATCGACGTTGTTATATGGGCTCGACATTAATGCAACCGCACCAAATGCACCGATTGTGGTCAATACATAGGTAATTACATAAACAGTCACACTACCAAGACTTGCATAAGTCATGCTGATTAAAGCAATCAACAAATAACCGAAGTGTGCAATCGATGAATAACCCAAGATACGTTTCAAGTTGACTTGACGAACTGCAAGTAGGTTACCCACCACGATCGACAATACCGCAATGATGGTAATGACTGTCACTAATGATTCAACCAAGATTGCACCAGAAGTCAGTAAGTAACGTACAAATAAACCAATCGTCGCAACTTTCGCAGCCGTTGCCAAGAAGGTTGCCATAGGTGCTGGTGCACCTGCATATACATCTGGCGTCCATTTATGGAATGGTGCAAGTGAAAGTTTGAATGCAACAGCAAAGATAATTAAACCTAAGCCCAATAACACCATTGGTTGTTTGATTGCAGTAAACAATGCCTGAACAGAGTCATAGAACGACAATGAACCTGTATATGCATAGATATACGCCATACCCATGAGCAACATTGCAGAAGCAGTCGCTGAAAGTACAAGGTATTTAATCCCCGCTTCCAAAGACTGACTACGTTGATAGGTATATGCCAACATGCCGTATACAGGAATCGACATCAACTCTAGGCTGATGAAGAATGCTGCATAGTGTGAGCTTGAAACCAACAACATTGCACCTGTCACTGAACACAGTAACAAGATATACAACTCTTCGCGGTTGTCCTTATAGGTCTCAATATAAGCATGAGATAAAGTACAGCACGCTAAAGCGGCAATTAGAATCAGGAATTGATAGAGCATGGTAAATGGATCAACCATGAACATGCCCATCACGTTTACTGGTGCAAAGTGCCCACTAAACATGGTGTATCCAATATAAATTGCAGCAAGGTTTAAACCCACAACCGAAGTTGTTGCAATCAGATTGTGATTACGCTTAATCGCAGTTAATAACATCACGACGATTGCGGTCAAAGCCACAATCATCACAGGAGCAAGTGGCATTAGCTCAGAAAAAGAAATTGTGAAGTTCATGATTTATTGCATCTCCACATGTTCAAGTTGAGTTGCAGCCTGTTGAACAGTTTCGACAACTTCTTGTACTGGCATATAACTATTTACTAACCATTGCATGCTTGAATGAGACATATCCAAGAATGTTTGCGGGTAAATACCTAACCAAACCAAACCGATCGCACAGATCATCAAAATAGTGACTTCACGTGCAGATAGATCTTTAAGCGGACTGGTATAGTGCTGTTTTTGCTCTGAGTTTGGTTCACCAAATAATGCTTTGTGAATCAGAATCAGACCATAAAGACCGGCAAATACCAAGCTCACTGCTGCAATGATGGTGAACGCTGGATAAGCTTTGAATGAACCCATCAAGATCAGGAATTCACCAATAAAGTTACCTAGACCTGGTACACCAACCAATGCTGCAACAAAGAACATCAAGAAGAATGGCAAGTATTGCAGCTGACCACGAAGACCACCCATCAAGCGTAAATCACGTGTGTGTAAACGCTCATACACTTGACCCGACATAATGAACAATGCAGCAGATGACAAGCCATGTGCCAACATCATGATCATGAGGCCTTGGAAGGTCAGGATATTACCTGCATAAATTGCAAGTAAGATGAAACCCATGTGTGAAATAGACGTGTACGCAAGTAAGCGTTTCATATCTGTTTGTTGGTACGCTAAGAATGCACCGTAGAAAATACCAATCAGACCCAAAATAATAGCGATATCAGCAAATTGTGCTGATGCAGCCGGGAAGAATGGAATTACGAAACGAAGCAAACCGTACGCAGCTGTTTTAATCAAGATACCCGCTAAATCCACAGAACCCGCTGTTGGTGCTTGAGCATGTGCATCAGGTAACCAACCGTGTAATGGGAATACTGGTAACTTCACCGCAAAACCAATGAAGAAACACAGCATGAATGCATAAGCAACTTCAGGTGGTAAGTGGTTCGCAACAGCCAATAGATAGTTGTAATCGAAACCGATCATACCTGTCATCATGTATCCATAGACCACAAGGCCTAAGATACCGATCAACATGATCAAACCAGCAATTTGAGTATATAAGAAGAATTTAGTTGCAGCATAAACACGCGAACGACCATTCGACCCTGAGTGTCCCCATAACGCAATCAAGAAGTAGATTGGTACGAGCATCATCTCCCAGAAGAAGAAGAACAAAAATAAGTCAATCGCCAAGAATACACCGATGACCCCACCTAAACTCCAAAGTAAGTTTAAATGGAAGAAACCAACGTTCTTTTGAATCTCACCCCATGAACAGCCAACTGCAAGTACACCCAGTAATGCAGTCAACAACACCATAAGTAGAGATAAACCATCCACCGCTAAGTGAATGCTAATGCCTAAAGTCTGAATCCATGGAAGATGGAATTCAGCCGCCCAAGTCGGGACTTTACCGCCCAACTCGTAGCTAAATGTACCACTTTGCCACAGTGCAATGCCTAAACCGAAGGTAATCAACATACCAATCAAGGCAATCCAGCGCGGCAAATGTTGGTCGTATTTATCGACTAACCAACAAATAAAACCAGCAATGAAAGGAACTAAAATCAGTGCGGGTAAAATTAAATTGTTTTCCATTTTATTTCCCCACAACCTGAATCACGATCAAGATCATCAATAACACCACTACACCGAGTGACATGCTTGAAGCGTATTCACGTAATGAACCTGTTTGACGCGAACTTGTAAAGCTATTACCACCCTTCACAATTGCAGGGAGTACTAACCATAAACCGTCAACTGGATCACGACCTAAAATTTTCGCAATCAATAAATAAGGTTTTACAAATACGATGTCATACAAAGCATCGAAACCAAATGCTGTACGGCAAATGTGCGCTAAACCTGAACCCAAAGATGTTTGAGCAAAAGCTTTTACTGCACCGTATGCAAAAGCAAACAAGAAGATACCCACAGCTAAACCAGCAAGGGCAACACCACTTGCTAAATGTTCAGCATGTGCAACAGCTGCTTCTAAGCTCTCAGGAACAACAAAACTTGGAATGCTTGCCGCAGTCAATAATTTTGCAACTGGCGCTTGCAGGAAGTAGCCGATACCTGTTGATAACGTAGCAAGAATCGCAAGTGGACCCCAGTAAGTGACGCCATGAATCGCATGTGCATGGGTTTTTTCTTCGCCAAAGAATACCACCCAAATTAAACGGAAAGTATAGATAGACGTTAAGAATGCACCCGCAACACCCACCCAATACAACGTATTGTAAAGCGGAAGATTTGCAATTGTAGACTGTGCATAGACTGCACCCAAGATCGCATCTTTAGAGAAAAAGCCAACGGTCACGATTGGAAGTGCTGCCAATGCGCCACCACCGATTACAAAACACCAGAATACGAATGGAATCTTGTGACGTAATCCACCCATTTTGAAAATGTTTTGTTCGTGATGACATGCAAGAATCACTGCACCTGACGAAAGGAACAATAACGCTTTGAAGAATGCGTGAGCCAACATGTGGAATAAACCAGCTTGGTATGCTTCAGCACCCACTGCCATAAACATATAACCGAGCTGACTCATGGTTGAGTAAGCCAAGATACGTTTGATATCGGTTTGCACCAATGCGGCAAAGCCAGCAACCAGCAAAGTCACAGCACCTGTAATCGAGATGAACTGCATTACTTCTGGTGCCATTTCCATCACAGAGAACATACGGCAGCATAAGTACACACCCGCTGTAACCATTGTTGCAGCGTGGATCAATGCAGATACTGGCGTAGGACCAGCCATCGCATCAGCTAACCAAGTTTGTAATGGAATTTGCGCTGATTTACCCGCTGCACCCAAGAACAACATCAATGCTGTCCAGATCGACAATGATGAGCTTTGTGTCATAACCGTCGCTGCATTTTCAACAATGTACTGAATATTCAAAGTACCAAATTGTTGATAAAGCAAGAACAATGCGATGAGTAAGAATACGTCACCCACACGTGTTACTGTGAATGCTTTGATTGCCGCCCAACCATTTGCAGGGTTTGAGTAGTAGAAACCAATCAATAAGTAAGAGCACAGACCTACGCCTTCCCAACCTAAGAACAATAACGCCAAGTTATCGCCCAATACCAACAACAACATGCTGGCAACGAATAGGTTGAAATAAGAGAAGAAACGCGCATAACCTTCTTCACCACGCATATACCATGATGCGAAGATGTGAATCAGGAAGCCAACACCTGTGACCATACCTGTCATCAATAATGACAAGCCATCTAAATGTAAGCTGATACCTGGCTCAAAACCGCCAACACTGAACCAAGTCCATAAGTGTTGAACAAAAACGGCTTGACCACTGCTGGTAAATGCAAGACCGGCAATTAAAGCAAATAACGCAGATAAACCCACTGAACCGACGCCAATAATGGCAGCTACATTTTCAGAAAGTTTGTCACGCCCTGCCGCTAAAAGGATAAAACCAATGAGCGGAAATAAAACGGTTAAATATAATGTACTCATCCGCGCATCTCACTAGCAGCATCCACATCCAAGTGATGGAAGCGATGATAAAACTGAAGGACGATCGCAAGACCAATACATGCCTCTGCTGCAGCAAGCGTCAGGATCAAAATGAACATGATCTGTCCATCTGGCTGAGCCCAAACACTACCTGCCAAGACGAATGCCAACGCAGCAGCATTCATCATCACCTCAAGGCTCATTAGCATAAATAAAAGGTTGCGTCGCACCATTACACCGTAAAAACCCAGTGCAAAAAGGATGGTTGCAACGATCAAACCATGTTCTAAAGGGATGTGTCCCATTATTCTTTATCCTCTTCTGCACCTGGTTCACGTTTGCCTAAGTGGAATGCTGCAACAAGTGCTGCAAGCAATAACATCGCGGCAACTTCTACCAATAATAGATAGTGAGTAAATAGTGCTTGACCAACGGCTTTAGGACCAACAACTTCTGTCCCCATTGGCGCAGAAATCGTGGTGTATTCACCACCGAGCATCCACACCAAGATTAAGCCCAATAAAAAGCTCATAAGTGCAGGAAAAGCCCAAGCATCTGAAGTCAACCATTTGCTTTCTTGTTCAATGGTATCTTGTCCAAGGTTCAACATCATGACAACGAAGACGAACAAGACCATGATCGCACCCGCATAAACGATGATCTCAAGGGCAGCCGCAAACGGCGCACCCACGATCATGAAAATGCCAGCAACCGCAAGAAGAGAAACGATCAAGCTAAGTAATGCATGCACAGGATTGGTGTTGGTCACAACACGTACTGTCGAAACAATGGCCACAAGTGCCATCAAATAAAATGGCCACATCATGGTAATAAGCTCCGTACATCTACTGGTGCACTTTCTTTTTGTGCTTGACCTTTTTCTTTACCGCTCACAGCCATACCTGTTACGCGATAGAAGTTGTAGTCAGGATATTTACCAGGTCCAGAAATGAGTAAGTTTTCTTTCTCATATACCAAGTCTTGACGTACATATTCACCAAGTTCGAAATCTGGTGTCATCTGAATCGCTGTCGTTGGACATGCTTCTTCACACATACCGCAGAAAATGCAGCGTGAGAAGTTAATACGGAAAAATTCTGGATACCAACGCCCATCTTCTTTTTCCGCTTTTTGCAATGAAATACAGCCCACTGGACATGCAACCGCACAAAGGTTACATGCCACACAACGCTCTTCACCATCTGGATCACGCGTTAATACGATACGACCGCGATAGCGTGGAGGCGCAATTTGTTCACCTGGTACTTCTGGATATAAGATCGTGTCACGTTTACGTGTTACATGGCTGAACACCATCCATAACGAACGTACAATCGATCCAAAGCCAGCTAGAATTTTATACATTTTGTACTCCCTGCTGTCCTAGGCCTGATTCATCAGAATCACAGCACCAGTCACTAACAAGTTGACCAACGCCAATGGCAAACAAACTTTCCAACCAAAGTTCATCACTTGGTCATAACGTGGACGCATTAACGAGCCACGCGCCAAGACAAACATCATTACAAAGAATGCTGTTTTAATCACGAACCAGAATAATGGTGGAACAAATGGAATTTCTAAGTTAAATGGTGCAAGCCATCCGCCGAAGAATAAAGTCACGATCAAAGCAGAGATCAAAACAACGTTGACGTATTCCGCAACGAAGAACATCCCCCACTTCATACCACCATATTCAACATGGTAACCTTCAGCCAATTCTTGTTCAGCTTCTGGTTGGTCGAATGGGTGACGGTGAGTTACCGCAACACCCGCAACCACAAAGATCAAGAAACCTAAGAACTGAGGAATGATGAACCACATATCACGTTGTGCTTCAACAATCTCACGAAGGTTGAATGAACCTGCAATCGCAACCACACCCATCAACGAGATACCCAAGAACACTTCATAAGAAATGGTTTGAGCAGCAGAACGAAGACCACCGAGTAATGAGTATTTGTTGTTAGATGCCCAACCACCAAATAACACTGCATAAACTGCAATACCTGCCATTGCCATAAAGAACAATAGGCCGATACTCATATCCGCAACGCCCAGTGTAGGACTTACAGGAATCACCATAAACGAAAGTACCGCAGTTGCCATCGCAACTGCTGGTGCTAAACGGAAAGTCAGCTTATCAGCAAACTTTGGTGTCCAGTCTTCTTTGAACATGATCTTGAGCATGTCGGCAACGATCTGGAACATACCACCCGGACCAACACGGTTTGGACCATAACGGTCTTGCCATAATGCCAAGAGACGACGCTCAATAAATGACATCAAAGCAGCAACTAAAACCACCACCAGCAAGATCACAATCGCCTGAATCACTGAATAAGCGATTGGCCAGTTCTCAGCCCAAAGTGGCGTTTGACGTATAATTTCTTGATTCATGAATTACACTCCTACCGCCACAGAAACAGGCTCTGCCAATGAAACAGTTGGTGCTAAACCAATTGGGTAACCAATATAACCTGTTGGTAAATATTCGATCACTTGTACTGGCAAGCTAATACTCGTTTCACCCGCTTTCACTGTAATACGTTGACCGTCTTGAACATTTAAGCGTGTCGCATCTTGCTCACCCACTGCAAACATTGCTTCAGGAATACGAGATTCCATCGCAGGTGTTTTAATGGTGAATTCGCCAGAACCAAAAATATGGTGCATTGGCACAAGGCGGAAGCTTTCAGGATTCACAACAACAGCTGAAGGTGCAACATAGCTACGCGCAGGACGTTTTGCTAAACGATCGAATAAACGTACACCCGAATCACCACCTTTTAAGTGACCACCCACTTCATCTTGGTATTTGTTCCAAGCTTGTGGTGAGTTCCACCCCGCAGACCATGCGAAAGGTACCAATGAAGATGCTGTCTGATTCCCCACATAACCTTCCATAGAGAATGTTAATGCAGAGTCGATATCCGTCGGTTGCTTAGGTTCGTGAATCGATAACGGCGCACGCATTGCAGTACGACCTGAGTAACGACGTGGTTCACGTGCAATTTTCAAACCGTGGATACGATAGCCAGCATCTGGCGCAACGTCTTCAATTGCAGCAAGCACAGGAACATTTTTCACGATGTCATCAATCACATCATCAAGCAATGTCCAATCCACTGCTTTGCCTTTGAGACCAGTCTCAATGGCATGTAACCAACGCCATGATTCTTTGATCGCATATTCAGGTTTGTAGTAGCTTGGGTCATACACTTGATAGAAACGTTGTGCACGGCCTTCTTGGCTCACGACAGTACCGTCACCTTCAGCGAAACTTGCTGCTGAAAGTACAATATCCGCAAGTTTCAAGGTTTCAGTTTCGCTATGATCGAGTACGATCACAGTCTCAGCCTTGTCAAATGCAGCTTTCACTTGAGCAACTGGTAAACGACGAGTTAAGTCATTTTCAATCACAACCACTGCATCATAATCTTGTGCAAAGGCTTGTTCTAAGCTTAAGCCACCAAACAGCGCCAAGCCCATTGAGTTCACTTCAGGAACAGTCAATGATAAGCCCGCATGTTCACCTAAGTTTTGTGCAACTTGAGCTGCAGCTTCCATGATTGCAGAATCTTGTAAGCTCGTACCAGAGATAATCAATGGCTTTTTCGCCGCTTTCAAAGTATCTGCAATGGTTTGCGCAAATGCTTTTGCATCATCCGCTAAACCAGAAAGCGCTTCACCTTTAACAGCAGCAGCAACTGCGAAACCTAAACGTGCGATGTCATTTGGAGATGCGACCACTTCACCTGTCGCAACATCCGCTAAACGCGTTTGTGTTGCAGCAAGGATATAGATTGGTGATTTTGCATCTTGACCGATACGTTGTACAGGTTCAGCCAGCCAGTCTGGTGTACGTGTTGCAGCAGCCATTTCTTTAGCTTTATTTTTCGCAGCTTGGCGAACCGATAAAGCCATACGTGGCGCAGTTTGAGTCAAGTCTTCACCCAAGATCAACACCGCATCATAGCTTTCAATTTCACGCATGTTCGGGTTGTAAATACCCTGTGTTTGCATGATTGATGCAGCTAACTCAACCAAGTTTTGGTCTTTCTGAGACATACCTGTTGAGTAGTTGTCTTGTCCAACCAATTCACGAAGTGCGTAGTTAGATTCCAAGCTCGCGCGTGGAGAACCAATCCCTAATACCTTCTTGCCTTGAAGCTGAGCAATCACTTGATCAAGTGCCTGATCAACACTCACAGTTGCAACAGTTTCACCATTACGGAACTGCGGTTGACGTGGACGATCTTCACGATTCACATAACCTGTACCGAAACGACCTTTATCGCAAAGGAAGTATTGATTCACTGAACCATTGAAACGGTTTTCAACACGACGGATTTCGCCATAACGCTCACCCGGAGAGATGTTACAACCTGAAGAGCAACCGAAACATACGCTTGGCGCATATTGCATGTCCCATTTACGGTTATAACGTGCTGAATGCGTCTTATCCGTGAATACACCTGTTGGACAAACTTCAGTCAAGTTACCTGAGAATTCAGACTCTAAAGTGCCTGACTCTGGACGACCGAAGTAAACACGTGATGCATTGGCATAGACACCAAAGTCAGTGCCGCCAGCATAATCTTTGTAATAACGCACACAACGATAGCACGCGATACAACGGTTCATCTCATGCGCAATAAACGAACCCAACTCTTGGTTGTGGTGAGTACGTTTAGTAAAGCGATAGCGACGACGATCGTGCTGAGTCATCACAGTCATATCTTGTAAATGACAGTGACCACCTTCTTCACAGACTGGACAGTCGTGTGGGTGATTCGTCATCAAGAATTCAACAATCGATGCACGGAAATCCGTTGCTTCTTTGTCTTCAATCGAGATAAAAGTATTGTCGGCAGCTGGTGTCATACATGACATGACCAAACGCCCACGTGTATCCTCAGGATTCGCATACTGAGTCACCGCACATTGACGACAAGAACCAACTGAACCTAAGGATGGGTGCCAACAAAAATACGGGATGTCGATGCCAAGGCTAAGACATGCTTGTAGCAAGTTTTCTGAGCCGTTGACTTCATACGATTTTCCATCGACATGAATTGTAGCCATAGTCGAATTCCTTAAGCTTGTTCTACGTCTAGAGCAGGAGCATGGGTTTTAACCTTTGCTTCAAACTCGTTACGGAAATATTTAAGTGCGCCCATAAGCGGCTCCATCGCACCTGGTGCGTGAGCACAGAAAGTTTTACCAATCCACAATTTACGAGTAAGCTCTTGTAAATGATCGATATCTTCTTTCTTACCTTCGCCTGCTTCCAGTGCTTTAAGCGCTTTAACTGCCCAAGGTAAACCATCACGGCATGGTGTACAGAAACCACATGATTCACGTGCAAAGAATTCTTCTAAATTACGTGTAGCAGAAACCATACATTGAGTTTCATCCACAACCATCAACAAACAGGTTCCTAAACGTGAACCCGCTTTCATGATTGTTTCAGAATCCATTGGCAAATCAATGTGCTCAGCTGCTAAAAAGTCAGTCGAAGCACCACCTGGCAACCATGCTTTCAAAGTGAGACCATCACGCATACCACCAGCATGTTCTTCAATCACTTCACGCGCTGTTGTACCGAATGGAAGTTCCCAAAGACCAGGGAATTTGACTTTGCCTGATGCGCCATAGATCTTGGTACCCGGATCTTTCGACTTACCAGCAGAAAGATTGATGTACCACTCTGGGCCACGCAACATGATCGCTGGCAAGTTATTGTAGGTTTCAACGTTGTTCACAATCGTTGGACGACCCCATGCCCCTGCAACTTGCGGGAATGGTGGCTTAGTACGCGGATTGGCACGACGACCTTCAAGCGAGTTAATCAATGCAGTTTCTTCACCACAAATATAACGACCTGCACCTGTGTGCACGTGCAACTCAAAGTTCCAACCTGTTCCAAGGATATTGTCACCCAAGTAACCTTTGGCACGGACTTGCTCTAATGCTTCATTTAAGTATTGAGCCGCTTCGATATATTCGCCACGGATGAAGATATAACCCTGAGTCGCTTCAAGGGTATAACCTGCAATCAGCATCCCTTCGATCAATTGATGTGGAAGTTTTTCCATCAACAAACGGTCTTTAAAGGTACCTGGTTCCATTTCATCGGCATTACAGATCAAATAGCGTGGACCACCATCATTTGGTGCCATCAATGACCACTTGATCCCTGCTGGGAAGCCTGCACCACCACGACCTTTAACCGTCGCAGCTTTAATCACTTCAAGCACATCTTTTGGCGGCATACCGAGTGCTTTTTTAAAGCCAGCATAACCTTCAAGCGCTTCGTAATCATCAGCAGCACGGACGTGCTCTTGCTTGCTCAAACGCCAAGTTAATGGATG
The DNA here is from genome assembly GCF_023702675.1 of Acinetobacter sp. C26M. Classification (NCBI taxonomy): domain Bacteria; kingdom Pseudomonadati; phylum Pseudomonadota; class Gammaproteobacteria; order Moraxellales; family Moraxellaceae; genus Acinetobacter; species Acinetobacter sp. C26M. The sequence goes on along the minus strand of NZ_CP098478.1, from coordinate 799,302 downwards.
CGTTTCTGGGTTACCGTCGCCATAAATTGGTTTTGGTTCAGTATTCATACATACTTCTCCAATAACTGTTTGACTGATGACACTTCCACTAAACCGTGAGTATCTTCATCAATCATTAAAGTTGGACCTTTATCACAGTTGCCTAAGCAGCAAATTGGGAGCAAGGTAAAACGACCATCTGCTGTGGTTTGTCCGTACTGGATACCCAACTCACGCTGAAATGCTTCAGCTAAAGTTTCTGAACCCATCAAGAAGCACGCAATTGAGTCACATAATAAAATCACGTGACGACCCACAGGTTGGCGATAGATTCGGTTATAGAACGTCGCTACGCCTTCTAAATCCGCCACACTTATCGTCAGCAATTGTGCAATTGCATTCATTTGCGCATCATCTACCCAACCATTGCGGCCTTGTACACACTTCAACGCATCAAGCGATGCTGCACGTGGGTACGGATAGTGACCAATGTGATGTTCAATTTCATGGATTTCTTCAGCAGTCAAAATCCCTTCAACATTCACACGAGGTTTTTTATCAGTCAAAATCATCATAATCGTTTACCCCTAGCGATCCACGTCAGCCATAACCACGTCAATGGTCGCCAAATAAATGATCAAGTCAGAAACCAAACTGCCGTTAATCACTGAAGGCATTTGCTGTAAGTGAGTGAATGTCGGTGTACGAATACGGGTACGGTAACTCATGGTTGACTTGTCTGAAGTCAAATAATAAGTACTCGCGCCTTTCACCACTTCCGTCATAAATGATGACTCACCAGCAGGCATTACTGGACCCCAAGATACGCTCAAGAAGTGCGTAATCAAGGTTTCAATATCTTGTAATGTCTTATCTTTCGGTGGTGGAACAGCCAATGGATGATCCGCTTTATATGGACCAGATGGCATGTTGTCCAAGCACTGTTGAATGATTTTCAACGACTCCGTGATTTCACGGAAGTGAACCAAGACACGTGCATATGCGTCGCCTTCGTATTCCACAGGAATATCAAAGTCAAAGTTTTCATAACCACTGTATGGACGATATTTACGAACATCAAAATCAATACCCGTCGCACGTAAACCAGTACCCGTTACACCCCAAGCCAACGCAGATTTAGCATCGTATTGCGCAACATTGCGGGTACGACCAATAAATACTGAGTTTTTAAGTGCAGCAGTGTAGTACTCGTTCAAACGTTTCGGCATCCACTCTAGCAACTCTTTAACAAGTTTTTGCCAGTTATTTGGAAGGTCATGTGCCGTACCACCGATACGGAACCATGCTGGGTGCATACGGTAACCCGTAATCGCCTCAACGATGTCATAGACTTTTTGACGGTCTGCGAACATATAGAATACAGGGGTCATACCACCCGCATCCTGAATCGCTGTACCACAGAACAACAAGTGGTTATTGATACGGAATAATTCGTTCAACATCACACGAATGACTTGCGCACGCTCAGGTACTTTAATACCAGCAAGCTGCTCAACAGCCATCACATATGGCATGTTTTGCGCACAACCACCGAGGTAGTCAACACGATCCGTATAAGGGATGAATGAATGCCATGTTTGACGTTCAGCCATCTTTTCCACACCACGGTGGTGATAACCGATATCAGGTACACAGTCTTTCACTTCTTCACCGTCCAACTGTAACACCACACGGAAAGCACCGTGCGCAGATGGATGGTTAGGACCCAAGTTCAGGAACATGAAGTCTTCGTCGTCATTACCGCGTTTTAGACCCCAGTCTTCTGGTACAAAGCGTAAGTGTTCTTGTTCGAAATCTTGCTTTGCTTGGTCTTGCATATACGGGGTATATTCTGTCGCACGCGCTGAATATTCTTTACGTAATGGGTGACCTTCCCAATAGGTTGGCAACAAGATACGACGGAGCATTGGATGCCCTGCGAAATCGATACCAAACATATCGTAAGCTTCACGCTCGTACCAGTTGGCATTTGGCCAAATGTTGGTTGCAGTTGGAATGCTTAAATCATTTTCATTCAACGCAACTTTAATACGAATATCACTATTACGCTCAAGCGATAACAAGTGATAGAACACAGTGAAGTCAGATGCTGGCAAACCATCACGGTGAACACGTAAACGCTCATCTACCGCTGACAAGTCAAACAACATCACATAAGGACGTTCCACTTTACGGAGGAACATGAGGACTTCTTGCACGCGTGCGCGCTCAACCCAGACTGTTGGAAACTCTTCAAAAGTCGTCTGCACGTAGAAGTTCTCACCAAATTTGGTTTTGAGCTCTTCTACAATTGCAAATGCAGGGCGGGAATCAACTGGTGTTGATTCTGGCATAGCAATGTCAGTTTCAGCCATTGGCTTGGCTTCCTATTTAATACAAATTCTGGCAATTTTTCCGATGACCATACCCATCACGGGACATGTCAAAAACTCATCGTCAAAATTATTTAATATCATCCATAGAGCGTAAGTTTTTCACCGCAATACGTTCAGCATTTTTACGGTCACGTTCTGGCATCATCTTTGGCTTATACACAGGCTGAAGATCATCACCAATAACCGCTGAAAGTGGACGGCGCTCTAGTTGAATTTGGTCTTGAAGTAACATCAATGCTTGGATTAATGCTTCTGGGCGAGGTGGACAACCTGGGATGTACACATCAACAGGAATAATTTTATCTACACCTTGAACTACTGAATAGATGTCGTACATACCACCTGAGTTTGCACAAGCACCCATTGAGATCACCCATTTAGGCTCAAGCATTTGTTCATACAAACGTTGAATTACAGGTGCCATTTTGACAAAGCAAGTCCCAGCAACAATCATCAAGTCCGCTTGACGTGGTGAAGCACGAATAACCTCAGCACCAAAACGAGATAAGTCATGTACGCCAGTTAATGTTGTTGCATATTCAACGTAGCAGCATGAAGTACCAAAGTTAAATGGCCACAAAGAGTTTTTACGCCCCCAGTTCACCGCTGTATGCAACACATCTTCAAGACGCGTCATCATTACGCTTTTATTCACTTCTTCTTCAAGTGGATCAGTAACAATTTGACGATCTTGTAGTGGATATTGATCTGCATCCGGATTCGCACGGGTTAAAGTATATTTCATCCCGACTTACTCCTGTTCAAATGATGATGTAGTCGGTGTTTTTGATTTAACACGACCAGAAGACTGTGCTGGAATATGACCAGTAGGATCGACGACTAACTCTTCAATGTTATTGAATCGCGTAATGTCAGCAATGTTCATATTTGGCGAACCAATTTTGGTTTTAATTCCAGCCGCTTTACGACGATCTGAAGGAGCCCAGTTGAGCGCACCTGTAGAAAGTTCATAAATCAAACCGATTAATAAAACTAAAATAAAGACGGCAGCAGTTGCAAAACCAACCCAACCAACTTCACGAACTGAAGTTGCCCAAGCGTAGAGATAGAGGGCTTCTAGATCGAAAACCACAAAGAAAATTGCAACTAAATAGAACTTGGCTGACAAGCGGATACGAGCACCGCCCGCACCAACTACACCTGATTCAAACTGCTCTTGCTTTGCACGTCCCCATGCTTTACCCCCTAGGAGTAAGGGAACTGTCAGCATAAAAACGCAAAGAAATGTAACGCCGATCACGAAGGCAATTATTGCCCATTCGTATGGAGTAATGGCACTCATGCGGGGATAACTCCTGGCAGGCCTATTTTTAACAAAGAATGTATGTATTGGCCTTCAAATACACCAAACACAAAATTAATCCCGCCAATTGTACCTGATTTCTAATTTCTCATGCTAGTTGAAGCGCTTTAGTCTTTCGGATGATTTTGTCCTTAAATTTACCGATATATCCAAGATCATGGTTAATTCACCCCTAAAAATCGAATTATCTAATCAAGAACAGCATATTGATCATTTTTTTCTTTTTCTACATTATGAAAAAAACTAAATTTTTAGTGGTTCGCCCCAATATATTGCAGCACGAACTAAATCATTGCATTGATACAAATTTATGATGAAAATTTAAACAGAATTTATATAATAGCGCGACCTTATCTCCCCCATAGAACCGCGTCAGAATGCCCCAAGCCTATGCAGCATTAAAACCACGCTCACTGTTACAATTATTTTTACTCTTTAGTGGGGTAATTCTATTGTGCTGCCTACTCGGTATCGCAACTAGACATCTCACCTTTCTAGCCTCTTTTTGGCCAGCCAACTCAGTTCTACTTGGTTTACTGATTCGTTTTCCGCAAACACGCCATCCAATCAGTTTTATTGGAGCAATCGTAGGTTATCTAGTAGCCGACACCTCACAAGATACGCCTTTTTTACTCAATATTTGTCTCACCTCTGCAAACCTACTGTATGTCATCACGACATTGACCTTGTATATCAAATTTAATGCATTTATCCGTTCAATGCATCATGGTTATTTTTATTTATTTCTATTTAGTTTTTGCTGTATTGGCGGTTTGGCCAGTTCGTTTTTTGCAGCCATTACCCTGCCATTATTCAACACTAAATTTGCCTTAGGTTCATTTTGGATTGATTTCGGCTACTGGTTTACCGCTGAAATTCAAAATGCATTGTTGCTACTTCCCGCCATCATCAGCGCACCACTTTGGAGCGAGTTTAAACAGCAACTAAAAGAATTTAAAACACAGACAGTTCAACAAAGTTTACCGCTATTTGCGGTTATTTTCTCAATTGCAATTGGCTACTATGATGCGGGCCCAGGGTCATTGCTCTACCCGATTGCTGCCTTGATCTGGTGTGCATTGAGCTATCGCCATTTTTCAGTGGCTATCATTACCTCGATCAGTTGTGCTTTTGTGATCTATCATGTCTCGCAAAATTATCTATTACTTTACCCAGAACAATTTTTAAACAACGCCATCTCGATCCGCCTTGGACTGATTATGATGACCATTGCCCCACTCACGGTGTCTAGCATTAATATGGTGAGATCCAAGCTGATCCAAGAATTGCAACATACCATTGCGCATGATGAACTCACATCAAGTTTAACCCGACGTCAATTTTTGCAATCGGTGCAACTGCTGCAACAACAGGCCACCTACTCTGGTCACACCACCGCTTTCCTCATGCTCGACATTGATCACTTTAAGCAGGTCAATGATAACTATGGGCATCAAATGGGTGATCGTGCCTTACAAAGCTGTGTACAAACCATTCAAACCTTACTCAAACCTCAAGACTTATTGGGACGCTTAGGTGGCGAAGAGTTTGCCATTTTCATGACCGACACCGATGCGGATGCCGCCTATCTTTGTGCTGAAAAAATCCGCCTACAGATCAGCCAAACCCCAATTGAATATGAAATACAACAAAGCTTCTCGATTCAAATGAGTATTGGTATTTGTATTTGTATTCCTGAAAACCAACATTCAATTGAGCAATTATTTAAACAAGCCGATGATGCCCTTTACCTAGCCAAACGGCAAGGTCGAAACCAAGTTGTCATTTCGACATAATATGTTGCAATTCAGCTAAATACTTTAATTATCTTTATACACAGCGAACACAATAGATGAGTATTCTAGAATGAGCACAAAAGGAGAAAAATATGCATCTAGAATACACACACGCTTCGGATTATTTCTTTTTTTCACAACTGCTGATGCGTCATATAGAAAGTTATGTTCGAAAACATCCAGATGCTGATAATGCAATTTTTGATTTAAGAGATATATACGAAGTATTTAGAGAGGATTTTGCCGCCACAACCACCAATTTAGAAAGTATTCTCAATATTGCAGATAGCTATAAAGTCGAAACCTTAAATGGAGATCAAGCCCTGATCAAAGGCTATAAAATCGATATTAAAAATAATGCGCTGCTCATTGATTTTAATGCAGATGCGTTACAAGGTCTTCGCTCAGGGAAACCACTAATTGAACCAGATCCATCCCTTCACGAATAGACCGTGATCACCCGAGGTCACCGAAAGGCCTAACTTAGCCAAAGTATCTTGCTTTGGCTTTTTTATAGCTGCACATAAAAAAGGAATGAGATACATCATTCCTTTTTACTCTTTCGTTATTTTTTCATCACTTGTTTATAACGTTTGGCAGGCCACGTCATGATAAACCGCGCACCACCCAAGTTTGGACTCTGATCGACTTGAATCGTTCCACCAAACCAATAGGCAATACGACTCACAATCGACAGACCTAAACCATAACCACCCGAAGCACGAGTACGACTGTCATCTAAACGGGCAAAAGCCTCAAAAATACGACTACGTTCTTGTTCAGGAATCCCCGGCCCATCATCTTCGACACAAACATAGGCATTACCATCAGCACGAATACCACCGCTGATACGAACTTTATTATCACAATAACGAACCGCATTACCCACAAGGTTCTGTACCACACGATGTAAATAACGACGCTCAGCATCCACTTTCAAAGCCAATGGTGGAGCAATCAACTCAATTTCTTTTTGTGTCTTCAAAGCTTCCGTTTCCATTGCCACTTGGTCAAGCACCTCAACCAAGACAATGTCTTCGAAATCTAAAGATGGTGTACCTTGCTCCAGCTTGGCATAGGTCATGATCTCATCAATCAGGGTATTGAGTGCTTCGATATCTTTATCAATCATATCCACTTGCTGAATTCGGTAATTATAATCATCCTCTTCAGCCAGCATTTCCATACCAAAACGGATTCGCGCGACAGGTGTTCTCAGCTCATGCGATACCGCACGCATTAATTCACGCTGTGCTTCAATCAACCGCTGAATATGATCCGACATATTGTTATAACTGGATGCCAAGTTTGCCATTTCATCAGTACCTTCAATTGGCACACGTAATGACAAATCACCTGACTTCATCTTATTCAAAGCATAACGTACCTGACGAATTTTACGCTCTAACGGTAAGATCAGACCATAAACACCCAAGCTCAACAAGAATAAGCTAAATAAGGTAATCCCCGCTGAAAGCTGGAACGGCATCCAATTAAACATTGGAACAGGACCTAAAATCAGCACTTGTGCAGGGTGGTTAGGCATTGGAGAAACAATCGAAATGGTGGTACCACGTACAGTTGCACTATCCTTATACAGCAACACACTTTGGTCTTGACGCAAACGACCAATTTGCTCTGAATCTAAATTGATATTTTTAATATCTGAAATTTCAATCGGATAATAGAAATGCTTTTTAATTTTATCTAAGTATTCACGCTCCTGCCCCGGATAAAAAATCAAATAATCCAGCACAAAAATCGGAAGCGCTTTCATTTGGCGTTCGCCAATTTTATCGACTTTGATATAGAGGAAATGCTTAGGGTCGTCTTTTAGACCGATAATAATATAACCAATGCCATTATTGGCATCATAACGAACCACTGATTTTTGCTCAGCAATGCGCTTTTTCTCGGTACGGGATAATTCTACCCGTTCCGCATCTACATAGTAGATCGGCAATTCCAGCAAATCAGATGCATCGGAAATCCAATCTAACTTTTGTTGCTTTTCTGGCTGACGAGACACCCCTTCACTAATGACATAAGAAATGCCATCAGTAAGAGATTCACGATATTCTTGCGCCCGTTGATAGTTAATGATCTGCACCAGCAAATAACAAAATGCTGCAACCACAACAACCAAAACCACCAAACCAGCATAGATACGCAAGAATATGCTGTTTTTCAGTACTCGACTTACCATAGGGTAAATAATTCCAAGCTAGTTAAAATCTCTCCTGAACAGCCATACTGCACAGGCCCTCTATCAAGGGAAAAGCCCCCTTTAAAAAGGAGGCTTTAGAGACTTTAGAGTCCGTTGGTTTCTTTAACGAATAAATAACCCTTACTACGCACTGTTTTGATACGTTTTGGATTTTCTGGATCATCACCAATTTTTGGACGGATACGTGAAATACGTACGTCGATCGAACGGTCTTGTCCATCGTATTCGATACCGCGTAAACGCTCAAAAATATCTTCACGAGACAGGATACGACCTGCATTCGATGCCAATAACCATAACAAGTCATATTCAGCGCTAGTGAAATCGACCAATTCACCATTTAAAGTCACTGAACGACCACCATTATCAATCACCAAGTCATCAAACTCGATACGTTGTGCTACTTCGTCTTCCACTGTTTTGTCAGTGCGACGTAATAAAGCACGGATACGTGCCAATAAAACACGCGGCTGAACAGGCTTCGCAACATAGTCGTCTGCACCCATTTCTAAGCCAAGAACCTGATCCATATCTTCAGTACGTGCAGTCAACATCAAAATTGGTTGATGGTAATGCGGACGTACTTCACGACAAACGGTTAGACCATCTGCACCTGGTAACATCACATCCAGTACAACAAGATCTGGTTGCTCGCTGATAATGCGACGAATGGCACGGTTACCATCAGTTTCGACTCCAACTTCTAAACCGTTACGAATCAAATACTCTTGTGTTAAACGTGCTAAGCGTTCGTCATCTTCTACGATCAAAATCTTCGGTAACTTTTCTTCTTGGCTCATTTGTTTGCCCCTAAAATCTGAGTGAATCTGTCTATGAAATCTGACAGATACATTGGTTTATGTTTTGCAATATACACACGTTTACATTGTAAACAAGTAGGCGTTCACCAAACTGATACACGCTTAAGCCCTTTTGTTATCTTTTTATTAAAATTATGAATTTTAATATATTTTTCAGTTCTCTATGCTTTTTCCGACAGGATGAATATTTAGTATAGATTTTGTGCCAATGTTAAACAATTTGTTTCTTTATTCGCCCAAAACAATTTAAGTGTCTGTTTTTTGAGTTATCCACAGAGTTATCTATAAGCCTTTTTTAACGGCTTTGTTATGCTATGTCCCTGTGAATTCAGCAGTTAACACATGAAAAAAAAATTAGTAAAATGTCAAGGATTGATCTACTGCAAAAAATCCCGTATCTTGTGTTGAAAATAAACTTTAACCACTAAGTATTGTGTTTATCCCTCAAACATCGTGGCATACTTTTTGCTCGATTCAAACGGTCCATGAACATAAAAATAGATGATAATGGAGCTATGCTGACATGAGCATCATCACTTCTACTCCTGGCCAACTTCAGGTCATTAAGCGCACCGGTGAGATTGCGACATTTAATGCCGAGAAAATTTCTGTTGCGATTGGGAAAGCATTTTTAGCAGTTGAAGGTCAACAAGGTACTGACTCAAGTCGTATCCATGACCGCATTACTCAATTGACTGAAATGGTAATGAACACCTTTAATCGCCGCTTACCTTCTGGCGGTACGATTCATATCGAAGAAATCCAAGACCAAGTTGAATTGGCATTGATGCGCACAGGCGAGCAGAAAGTTGCTCGTGCCTATGTGATTTATCGTGACCAACGCGCAAGTGCCCGTCAGCAAACTGGTGCGAACCATCACCCTACTCTTCAAATTACAGATGCTAATGGTCAACTCCAACCATTGGATTTGGATGCGCTTACAACAACCATTCAAACTGCAAGTGAAGGTCTAGAAGGAATTGATGTTCAAGCCATTTTGGATGAAACGGTTAAGAACTTATATAACGGCGTAAAAGAAAGCGATATCGCGACCACCATGATGATGGCAACGCGTACCCGTATCGAACAAGAGCCAAACTATACTTATGTGACTGCGCGCTTACTCAGTAGCGAACTTGTTAGCACAGGTTTAGAATTCTTAGGTCTACCTACAGATACGCTAGAAGGCGATGCTTTAGAAACCTTCTTGAAAAAAGGTATTGAGCTTGATCTTCTTTCTAAAGACCTGCTTGACTTTGACCTTGCAAAATTGGCTGCAGCGATCAAACCAGAACGCTCTAACCAATTTACCTACTTAGGTCTACAAACTTTATTTGACCGTTACTTCATCCACTCAAATGGCGTGCGTTTTGAATTACCACAATTATTCTTTATGCGTGTGTCGATGGGTCTGGCACTTAACGAAGAAAATAAAGAAGACCGCGCAATCGAATTCTATGACTTATTGTCTAGCTTCGACTATATGGCGTCTACGCCTACCCTGTTTAACTCAGGTACCTTGCGTCCACAATTATCAAGCTGCTACTTGACCACCATCGGTGATGATCTGTACGACATTTATGGTGCAATGCGTGACAACGCGATGCTCTCAAAATGGGCGGGCGGTTTAGGTAATGACTGGACTCCTGTACGTGCTTTGAACTCTTATATCAAAGGCACTAACGGTAAATCACAAGGTGTAGTTCCATTCCTTAAAGTTGCCAATGATACCGCTGTTGCGGTAAACCAAGGTGGTAAGCGTAAAGGTGCAGTTTGTGCGTACTTAGAAACTTGGCACTTGGACGTTGAAGAATTCCTAGAGCTACGTAAGAACACGGGTGATGACCGTCGTCGTACCCACGACATGAACACTGCAAACTGGGTTCCTGACTTATTCATGCAACGTGTATTTGAAGATGCTGAATGGACACTGTTCACGCCTTCTGAAACACCAGACTTGCATGACTTAACAGGTGCTGAATTTGCTGAGCGTTATGCACACTACGAAGCTGTAGCAAAACAAGAAAACATGCTACACAAGAAAGTACGTGCAAAAGATTTATGGCGCAAAATGCTTTCGATGTTGTTCGAAACAGGTCACCCATGGATCACGTTCAAAGACGTATGTAACTTACGTTCACCACAACAACACGTGGGCGTAGTTCACTCATCTAACTTGTGTACAGAAATCACGTTAAATACAAACCAAGACGAAATCGCGGTATGTAACTTAGGTTCGATCAACCTTGTACAACACGTTCAAGGTGGTGTGTTAGATCGTGAGAAGCTTGCACGCACTGTAAAAACTGCGGTACGTATGCTCGATAACGTGATCGACATTAACTACTATGCTGTACCACAAGCGAAGAACTCAAACTTGAAACACCGCCCTGTGGGTATGGGTATCATGGGCTTCCAAGATGCATTGTATGAAATGAATCTTGCTTATGGTTCAGATGCAGCGGTTGACTTCGCTGATGAATCAATGGAAGTGATCAGCTACTACGCAATCGAAACGTCAAGCAACCTTGCAATCGAACGTGGTGCTTACTCAACATTCAAAGGTTCATTGTGGGATCAAGGTATTCTACCAATCGACTCTTTAGAAATCGTTGCAAAATCTCGTCCAGAGCGTATGTTCGAAGTTGATCGTACTCAACGTTTAGACTGGGATAGCTTACGTACTAAAGTTCAAAAAGACGGTATGCGTAACTCAAATGTGATGGCGATTGCACCGACTGCAACCATCTCTAACATTTGTGGCGTGTCTCAATCAATTGAGCCAACTTTCCAGAACTTGTATGTGAAATCGAATCTTTCTGGTGAATTCACTGTCATCAACCCTTACCTTGTTCGTGCATTAAAAGAACGTGGTCTTTGGGATACCGTGATGGTCAATGACCTAAAACACTTCGAAGGTTCAGTTCAAAAGATTGCACGTATTCCTGAAGAATTAAAAGCAATCTTCGCGACTGCATTTGAAGTGGATACTCGCTGGATCGTAGATGCTGCGTCACGTCGTCAAAAATGGATCGACCAAGCACAGTCATTGAACCTTTACATCGCTGGTGCGAATGGTAAGAAACTTGACATCACGTATAAGATGGCATGGTTACGCGGTCTTAAAACCACTTATTACCTCCGAGCTTTAGGTGCAACATCGGCTGAGAAATCAACCATTAATACGGGTGCACTGAATGCAGTTAAACCAGCATCGGTTGAAGCGCCTGTAGTTGCGGCAGCACCAGCGGCAGTTGTAGCTGAGAAGAAACCTGAAACTGCGGTTGAAGAAGATGGTTTCACGACAGCAGCACCAGTGCCATTGGCGTGTTCAATTGACAACCCAGACTGCGAAGCTTGTCAGTAATTTTATTCCTCTCTCCATAAATTCCCTCTCCTTTTGGGAGAGGTGAAGAGCGACTAAAGCTCCGCAAGAGAGGTTTCTATAGAGGCATCGATCATGTTCCATCTCAGTCATAATTATCAATTTGGTGTGATTGTTCTGATTTGTGCCTTTCTAGTGTTTTACATTCCAATGGTTTACGCATTTTTTAAAATACGTAAGCAACAGCGTAAGCAAAATAAGTTTTAGGGGTTGGCGACGTCTATTCGTCTCTTTTTAAAAACTCAATCAATAAAACTTAATTTTGCTTACACATTAAGCGTATATTCTAAGACATCTCTTTAGGTGTCTATAACAGCTATACACAACGAAGAGAGAACGAAAAATGTCTATCCTAAGTTGGGACGATTTTGAAGATGATTCGCAAAAACCGACTGCACCTGAACACAAGTCTGCGTCCCTCGACTCGCAAAAAACGGTTAATACGCAAGTGGTATCTGATTCAGAGCAATCATCGCCGCGCGTGGCTACTGCACAACCCGCTGGAACCAGTACCGTGCGATCAACAGATCCAACCGATTCGTTGGCACGAGCATCTGCTGCCTTAGAACACTTAGACGTTGCACCTGGCTTGGAAGAGCTTGAAATGGGTGCACAGCGTGTTCAAGTTGATGATAAAGCCATGATCAACTGTCGCGCAGACTTAAACCAGCTTGTTCCATTTAAATACGAATGGGCTTGGCAGAAGTACCTTGACGGGTGTGCAAACCACTGGATGCCGCAAGAAGTGAACATGAACCATGATATCGCGCTTTGGAAGTCTGAAAATGGCTTAACTGAAGATGAGCGCACGATCATCATGCGTTCTTTAGGTTTCTTCTCGACTGCAGACTCATTGGTTGCAAACAACTTGGTTTTGGCGATCTACCGTCACATTACCAATCCTGAATGCCGTCAGTACATCTTGCGTCAAGCATTTGAAGAAGCAATTCACACGCATGCTTATCAATACTGTATCGAATCTTTGGGTATGGACGAAGGCGAAGTCTTCAACATGTACCGCGAGATTCCAAGTGTTGCGCGTAAAGCATCGTGGGGCTTGAAGTACACTCAATCTTTAAGTGATCCAACTTTCAACACTGGTACGCCTGAAAACGACCAACGTTTATTGCGTAACTTGATCGCGTTCTATTGCGTTCTTGAAGGGATCTTCTTCTACTGTGGCTTTACTCAAATCTTGAGTATGGGTCGTCGTAACAAGATGAACGGTGTTGCTGAGCAGTTCCAGTACATCTTACGTGATGAATCTATGCACTTGAACTTCGGTATCGACATGATCAACCAGATCAAGATCGAGAACCCGCATTTATGGACGGCTGAGTTCCAAGAAGAAGTGATTCAAATGATTCTTGAGGGCACCATGCTTGAGATCGAATATGCGCGTGACACGATGCCACGTGGTGTATTGGGTATGAATGCAAGCATGATGGAAGAATACTTGAAGTTCATCTGTAACCGTCGTTTAGCGCAGCTTGGTTTACCTGAGCAGTTTGCTGGTGTAACCAACCCGTTTGCGTGGATGTCTGAGATGATGGACTTGCGTAAAGAGAAGAACTTCTTTGAAACGCGTGTAACGGATTACCAAACTGGTGGTGCGTTAAGCTGGTAAATGGAAAACAATACGTCACGCGACACATAAGTTGTCATTTGCGACACATAAAATGTCATTGCGCGACACATAAGTTGTCATTGAGAAAACCGCCATTCATGGCGGTTTTTTTAAAGAAGTACGATCTAGTCTTTACAATGCGAAACAAAGCTGGTTTTTCTAGATGAGTTCCATCATCTTTTTGATCGGAAAGCAACATCTACAAGAATGAATATTACGGTAGGAAACTGGATAAAAACCCTAGTGAATGAAACAGGAATTAGCTTCTGTCTTGTAGGACTTCCTCCATTCGCAAAACTCATCCAAGTTGATACCCAAATTGCTAGGCGATTTCCTTTTCAATATAAATTATCTCCGCTTACCCTAGGTACAAAAGATACATATGGGACAATCTACCTATTTCTGCATGAAATCTCTAATAAAGCCCTCGAACACGATACAGCTTTTAATCCTGAGTTAGATAGTTATCTTTTAGGCATGCAAATCTTTGCAGCAACTAAAGGTTATCACTCCTATGTGATGAGTCTTATACGTGAAAGTATTGTGATTGCATTAGAAGATGGAAGAGAAACTGTTACGCAAAATGATTTCAGCCAAGCATGGAAACTTGGAATAACTCTATTTATTAGTGATTTTAAACAAGATCCATTTGTTATGAGTCTTACCCAATTAGCTTCAGGCATAAGAGGAGTTTAAGAATGAATAATAAAAGTTTGCTTATACAACCAATTCCCTTTGAAGAAGAAACAGCTGCTAGCTATTTGCTCAGAGCTGCACAGCTTAATAGGCATTCATCAGTATATACACTCCTAGGTAAAGAAAATTACTCCTACCTTGCCAAGCAAGCACCTAATTGTGATTTAACTGATCTACCCCGTTTTAAATTTGTTCTACAAGTTTTAGATCTGGATTCTTCTTATCAACATTTAGCTTTAGAACGCGTGGGCCCCACCAATCGTTCTCCTAGAAAGTGGGGAGAGTTAAAAGTTAATGAAAATTTACTACGACTTCGTGAATTTTCATTTTGTCCTCAATGTCTTGATGAGCATCCTTATTTTAAAAAAATATGGCTATTTAAGCCAATTTATGCTTGCCTAGTACACTCATTATTACTTTTAAATAAGTGCCATGAATGTGGTAAGGCAATTACACTTGCAAAAGGTTGTATTACGATATGCCCTTTTTGTAATGCTGATCTCACTCATGCTCCAAAAGTTCATTGTAAGACAACCCATATCATTCACTGGTTCACCAGAATTCTAAAAGAAGAAAATCACGAGTTTTTTCAGGAGTTCACCTCATACTGGACAGCATTAGAAAGTTTTGCTGAGCTTCAGGAGCCTTTCTCTAATGAAGAATATACAAAAGCAACTTATGAATATTTTACAGACCCTAGCAATTCGATTAAAAGATTAAGTACTTGGATAAACAATAGGATTTATCTAGCCCACCCAAGAGTCCAACTTCTTCCCTTTTTAAAGGAAAAAGAGAAGTTTAACTACTTTGGTAATTATTTAAGATTAGTAGAAGAAAGATGCTCAAGATATAAGATCACTGCTAGATCAAAAGAGTTCCCCCTTTTACAAGAAGAAGTAAGACTCATTTTAAATGTTGGACGAAGACGGTTCAAAAGCCTTATAGCAAGTGATTTCTTAAAATTACGTAAAAAACATTATGATTTTGAAAACCTTCAGAGCTTATTAATTGAAAAGCTTTTGATTAAAAAAAATAAGTTTATTGATCATAAAATATTTATACCTCCTAAAGCTAAGCCTCAAAAGGAACCCGTACAACCAACAATCACGGAAATCTCAAAAAAATTGGATATCAATTTTGAAACAGCAAGAAAATTGAGCAAAACTCACTGGCTTCTTGATGATAATCAATCCATTGTAAAGGTAATCTCATACGAAAAACTTGAAGCATTTCATGAAAATTATGTCACAGCATCAACCTTGGCAAGAAAGCTTAAAGTTAACCCCACAAATTTAGTAGAGAAGCTGCTAAGTATTGGGATAGCCCCAGTAAGTGGACCACATATTGATGGCCTATCAATTAACTTTTATGAACAGTCTTCTGTAAAGGATATCGAGCCGATAGATCTTAACCAAATTTCCCACTATCAAACTCGAACAGGAAGACATAGGAAAGGGATAAATAATTCAATAGAGGATCACTGTTATTCTTTATATGAAGCAGCTTGCTTATTGAGAATAAGCTTAAGACAAGTATTATATTTAGTACATCAAGGCTATTTGAGCAGAAATTCAGAGAATCCAATCTCGGTACGAGTTGATAGAAGATCATTACATCTGATAAAGGATAAAATTGAAAGTGATGACCTTATTAGTATTGAAGATGCAGCTGAGACGTTAAATTGTTCATTGAATTGGTTACGCCAATATTGGTGCAAAACAGGCTTTCTAACAATTGAAGAACTAGTCTATTGGAGTCTGGTTAAAAGAGACGAACTAAATGAGGTCCTTAAGTTAAAAGAAGAATATTTAACAGGAGCTGAAGCCAGCAACCTACTCGGTATGCCTCATTCACATATTACGAACTTACAGAAGCAGAAGCTGATCAAGCCTTATTACATGGGTAAAACGGATCATAAAATCAGACTATTTAAGCGAGAGGATGTATTAATCTTACTATCTACGACGAGTTGAAGTTTTCAAAAATAGGGGTACAATGTAGGAAAATTAGGTGTTCCACAACCTTTAATCGCGGATTGAAAAATTGCTTCAGCTATTTGCTTGAGTAAAAAATGGTGCTCTTTTGAGTACCATTTTTTATGGATAAAATAAATAATTGAATACCCCCATATAATAAAAAATTTTTTCAAATTTTATATTGTTACCACTCTCCAAGACTATATAAATATCCTCTTATTAGATCACTAATTTTTTCATTCAATTAAATTTTATTGCTGGCATAAATGTATATTTGACTTATCTCATTTTGTAAGTTACAACAAGATACATCTTTACACTTGAACCAACTAAAAAACACTAACTCAAGAATATTAAAGGATAATATCTTGTCTAATATTAATTATGAAAAACAGGCTCAGGATTATTATGGGAAGGCTCCCATCATAATTTTGGGTAGTGGAGCCTCAGCAGCACATGGAATGTCTGGCATGGCGGCACTTGCACAGCATTTGACTAAAGAAACAGATGTTTCAGAATTATCTAATGCAGACATGGAATCTTGGGGTAACTTCTGCCAGACACTTGCAAAAGGCGTGGATCTTGAAACAGCACTCCATCAGGTAAATGTGTCTGAAGAACTAACTTGCAGGATCATCAATTCCACTTGGTCACTCATCAACTTTGAAGATTGCAACATCTTCAAAAATAGCTTGCATAATATTTCGATGTTTCCGTTGAGTCGTCTACTTCAACATATGTTCAGAACAAGCATAAAAAAAATAAATATTGTCACGACAAATTATGATCGCTTGGCAGAGTATGCATGTGAACAAAGTAGAATCCATCACTACACTGGGTTTACGCACGGCTTTTTTCGCCAACTAGCCACACCCGATGAATTAACCTGCTCCCGCAGAGTGAATATCTGGAAGGTACATGGCTCTCTCGACTGGTTTAAGTCTCCACTAGAAGACAATATTGCAATTTCAGGTACACAAGAAATTCCTAAAAATTACAACCCTCAGATTGTGACACCTGGCACTCAAAAGTACCAAAAGACGCACCATGAGCCATTCCGTTCTATCATTAATAACGCCGACATAGCTATTAATGAGGCAGGTTCATACTTGTGTATCGGATACGGATTCAATGATGAGCATATTCAACCAAAACTTATGGTCAAATGTCAGCGGCAAGGAGCACCAGTCACAATCATCACATATGCGCTTTCTGATTCGGCCAAAAGACTGATTATTGATGGCAAAGCACAAAATTATTTAGCAATAGAGCGAGGGGCGACTGATGACCAGTCTATTGTCTACTCTTCACTAAGTAAATCTTCGTTCACTGTAGAGAAAAACATCTGGAGCCTTGACGGCTACTTATCACTTATCATGTAGAGAGGACAAATGCCAATATTCAATTTTAAGGATGGAGATGCACTCGGGAAGGTTGCCTCAGTTGACACCACTAATGTCATAGTGGATGTAGAGAATGTTGCTCATCTAAAAAAACTACAAGTTAATCATCTTGCCGTACTCCAAAGCAGCAGGCCTGGACAGCATCTCATTGGCCTTATTACGCAAGTGACTAGAAAACGAAGCGTAGAGAATCTATCCGATGATGGCATCGTTGACCAAAATTCAGAATTAAATCTGTGTCGTATTGCATTAATTGGAACTATGTTAGATCGTGATGGTTCCAAGGAGAATGTCTTCCGTCGAACACTCGAAAGTGTTCCTGAAATAGATGCAAACTGCTTTTCGCTCGAAGGCGAGAACCTCACTGGATTTATGCGTACGCTTTCTAGTGTTTCAGCAGATGGAAATGCCTTGATGCTAGGTAAGTACACGCTGGATGAGAACGCAGTAGCCTATCTCAATGGCAACAAATTTTTCCAACGCCATGCTTTTATCGGAGGAAGTACAGGTTCTGGAAAGTCGTGGACAACTGCCAAAATTATTGAACAGATGTCAGGGCTTTCTAGTGCGAATGCTATCGTCTTTGATCTTCACGGTGAATACGCTCCATTAACAGGGGCAGGCATTCAGCACTTCAAGGTTGCAGGGCCAGCAGATGTGGAAGCTAAAAGTACCATTTCTGATGATGTACTTTATCTCCCTTATTGGCTCCTTTCTTATGAGGCGCTAGTATCCATGTTTGTCGATCGTAGCGATCAAAATGCACCCAATCAAGCCATGATCATGGCTCGTGAGATTAACCAAGCAAAAAGAAAGTACCTAGAAGACAATGGGCAACATGATTTACTAAAGCATTTTACTGTTGATAGCCCCGTTCCATTTGATCTGAATTTTCTTTTGGAGCGACTGAATTCTATTAACGTCGAAATGGTTCCTGGCGCTAAAGCTGGAACTGAAAAACAGGGTGATTTCTTTGGAAAGCTCGCGCGCATGATTTCTAGACTTGAAAACAAAGTCTCTGATAGACGTCTCGGCTTCATGTTTAATGGTGGTGAGGATATTCTTAATTTTGCTTGGCTTGAGAAATTTGCTAGTGCTGCACTCGGCAGCACAGATGAAAATGGTAAGGCAGGCATCAAGATCATCAACTTCTCTGAAGTTCCCTCTGATGTTCTTCCCCTGATCGTCTCCCTTGTTGCACGAGTCACATTTTCCGTACAACAATGGACCCCATCTGAACTTCGTCACCCTATTGCCCTTCTCTGTGATGAAGCTCATCTATATATGCCACAGCGCAATATGGCAGATTCTGCTGATGATATTTCATTGGATATCTTCGAACGCATCGCCAAAGAAGGACGCAAATATGGTGTCAGCTTAGTTGTAATCAGCCAACGCCCATCTGAAGTAAATAAAACACTGTTAAGCCAATGTAGCAACTTCGTTTCCATGCGACTGACTAATGCTGAAGATCAAGGAGTTATCAAACGCCTTCTTCCTGATAGCCTCGGTGGTTTTAGTGATATTCTTCCGACTCTCGACACTGGAGAAGCATTAGTCGTTGGTGATGCCAGCTTACTACCAAGTCGAATTAGGATCGATGAACCTCAAAATAAACCAAATAGTGGTACTGTCAATTTCTGGGATGAATGGCAGACGCAAGTCAAGGAAAAGCGCCTATCAACTGCCGTTGATAATTGGCGTAAGCAAAGTATTCAATAATAAAGATTTGGGGGGAGAAAGCATCCCCTCAATTCAACCATAGCATAGCGTTATTCATGATCTAAAACTCATCCTATAAAAAGGACTCTGAGATATTTATGAAATGAAGCTGCCATGTGTTTAGGATCTTAGTGACTAGATCACTGAGCGCAAAAAAACTACCTATTTAAAGCTTAACAATCACCCTACTCGCTTTTTAAGAGACTCCAAATCTAAATTACCCTTATGACCTCCAAGCCATTCATTAGATGAACGTTCTCCTGCATAATCGCCAATTTCTGGTGTTTCATATGCTGAAAAATATTATTCAAAACAGTATACTTGGCAAAAGTTTCATCAAAATTTATAGATTGTGATATCTGCTTAAGATAAATTTGCAATCCATTTGATGAATGTTCCTCATCTAAGTTTTGCCAATCCTTTGGCACGACGATGTATATATCACGGCTTGAGATGTAATTTAAAACTATCAAAAGCCCACTAGGATCGAAATCAGAGTAAACTGCAATTTTAGCTGTATCAGCTAATCTTTCTAACAGCTCATTAACCAACTTAATATTCTTTCCTTGTCCGCGATATAGAAAGAGGCTACCCTGCCATTGCTCTGGCAAATACTGGTGCCATTTATATAAGTGGACCATCATGTCGCCATTTTCTACAATAACCAGTTGTTTAATAGCACTAGTATCTACTTCGTTAATATCTATTGTGGCTAGAAACTTTGGATGTGATATATCTAACATACCACTTTTCAGAGGTAATGCCGCTTTGACAGATGCAAAGACTAGATAATCTGAAAAAACAGATTTATTAGTGTCCTTTTCATTAATACTGTATTTAACATGTTCAAATCGAGATAATCCCTTTGGAATTTTAATATCAGCTTCAACTTTCCTATATTGCTTATAAATCTGATCTAACCTCACAAAGTCTAAATCATCTAGATGCAAATCACGGCCTCTAACCCTGCCAATTGCCTCAGAGTCATGTAGCATTCGCCACGTATTATTCAACGATACTTTTTTCGTTCTATTGAGCAATGCTTGTTGAATAACATTTAATTGAGTACCAGTAATCATGACAACCTGTTAAATACGTTTAATTACGACATCTTGAACTAACCAGTTGCCGTTATAATTAGGAATGATATTTTCGATAAAATGCATATCTAATACCCCAGCATAATATTCATAATTATCACGATACGAACTGACAAGATGCAATATCCAAGAATTGATTTCAACTTCTGGCTTTAAGTCTTGATAACATTGTACAGCAGTGAGCTCAACTGGCCCTTGAGGATGCATCAACGCCTCAAAAAAATGGTTTGATGCAACCTCAAGCGCTGAGGGTTCTACCAGAACTTCTGCATCTAACTGTATTTCTACCTCAACAATTTCTTTTTCAGCTTCTTTTGTTGTCTTCTCTCTATTTTCACTCGCTTTTCGTGCGATTAGCTCCAATGTTTCCTGTGCTCTGTATGAACCTAAATCAGCATAGGCCGTGAATTGTGGTTTATAAACTCGAAAAAAAGGGCTAGGTGCAGTGCTTTGATCTAATATAGAATTTAGCTGTTTACCAGCCAAAAAACTATGTACAGCATCAATCATGGAATTACGTTTCTGAATTTCTAAATCTTTCTTCCATCGGAGTAGATATTCATTCAATACATGCCCTGCATTAATCAGTTCTTTATGGCACTTAAAAACGATCGGTGTTAACCGTTTGGTAATCAGACGTTCAATCTCTTTGTCTCCAACACCAAGTTGAGCCAGTTTGTCTGGTGACAGCTGAACCATAATATCGCTTAATGGCTTTAAATCCTGAATTGCTTTTTCATTAGCTCTAATGCGGACTTCCAGATCACTAATAATCAATAATTTTTCATGAACTTGGCTAGAAAAATGAACATAGTCTTCAACAAGTACATTAGACAGCTCTAGGAGCGCATCGATTAATTCTCCTTGGTCATATTTTGCATCTTCATAGTTTCTCTGTTTAGAAAAAGCATACGAGTGTGCGCATTCCTCTATTCGGATTATGAGCGATGCAATCTGACCAGGACTATTCTTAATACGTCCTCTGCGATCAAAATGAGATACAAACCGTAATACGTTACTTTGAATGATAAAACCATCAAGATCACGATAGCCTAATCCAGCTTTAGCTAATGACTCAATTTTATTTTCAATATCATAAGTACAGTCGATGATGCCATGTTGGTGTTTAATGGCATGTCCTATTAAATCAATATTATTTGTTAATAAACGACATGGCACTAACGCTGGATGATTTTGATCTGACATAATTCAATCCTGTATTATAAAAGAGCATCTTGCTTTAGTTGACTATCTGAGTCTGACTTAATTTGTTCACATACTGCAATATACTCTAACTGTTCATAGAACAAAGACCATTTAGCCGTAGCGACATAAACTGAACCAGTGTCACTACCAGTATTAAATAAATAATTTTCAGCGGTCAGATATTTCAGCACGCTCTCCAAGTGCTCTTGAGATGAACTAGCAGTATTGGAACGTCCTAGTTTTTTAATAATTTCTTTCAAACGACTTTGTAGATACTCTGATTGCTCAATCGCTGAGAGTAAATGGCCTTTAGTTATAATATCGTTATAAGCAAGAGGTTTACTTTCTGAGTGCAGAGAGCGGCACAAGCGTACCCATTCTACAAGTGGTTCAATTTTGCTGACGAAAGCATTAAAATGTGACTCTATGCTATCTTGAACCTTACGCTGTTGGACATTCAGATATACTGCATAAAACCCATATCCATCATGAGTTTTTACGCATTTACGGTCAATCTTGTGCAGAAAATCATTCATCTCATCAAAAAAGACATTATCTAGCAGCCGTTGATAATGTAGCGTAAAGCAAAGGTTATCTATAACTTCACCACTAATGAGTAGGTGAACAATCTCGGAAAAAGCTTCGTTATTCATCAGCGATCTCCATGATTTGAGTATTAATTTTATTGCTAGATTGATGCTGATTTAATAATGGATTATCTTGAACAATTGACCTAGCAATGTAGTGTCGGACACCCATTTTTTTATCTATGTCATTCTTACAAGTGAAATATTTCCCTAAAATATCGTCCATTTTGGGTTGAGCGCAAACCAAATTAATGTTTCGCTCACGCATGAAATCTAGCAATTTACCGCAATTTACCGTGTCAATCTGACCCAACTCATCGATTGGTAAATGAATAATAACATCTGGATCAGGACATAACTTTCTTGCTAAGGCGGTAAAAATCACCAAAATAGCTAAACGTGAGATGCCCGTACTACTAGAGTTTTCAAAGTCATTATCATTTCTTACCTCAACATATCGATCATTTTCAGTGAAGTTAATATTTAACTCAACCAAAGAGCCAATATCATTCGTTATGGACTTAGAACTATCTAACACACGTAACGCCCTATCAAACGAATCAAGAAGTGAGTCATCTGGCAGGGCATTAAAGTTATCTGCTGACGGTTCCCAATCCATCACAAATTGTTTTAAATCGCTGTTAAAACCACATCTATCAATCTTTGGTTCCAGTTTAATGTTAATTTCGTCCAAAAAAGTAAATGGGTTAGTACCGTTAATTTGATTGCTTAGCTCACGCGATACTGTTTCCACCTTATTTTTAAACTGGCGTAAAGACTGATAATAACTGACAAAGGAATTTGAGATCACTTCAAATACATGGATGACTACTTCTACTTTCTGAGGAATATCATAATGGTACATTTCCTCAACTTCACTCATTGCACTCAGATAATACGGAGCACTGTCTACTCTAAAAACATATTTCGACATTCGATTTAGCCACTGTTGTTCAAGTTCACTACCTGTGGCCGCTTTTAATGCTTTCAATACAGCATAATAAGCATCTTTGAGCGCTTTCAATTGCAGCTTAAAACTATCCAACTTTTCATGAGTGTTATCAATAAACCATTCAAAATCTAAAGGTAGGTTGTCATGAATCGCTTTAAATTCTGGAAAATCATCCAGTTTCTCGGAGATTAATTTAACCAAATTCGACAGTTTTTTCTGGTTAGTATCTATTTGAACAAGCTTATTATTGATTGTGTTAATTTCTAAGCCAGCCTTTTCTTCTATGTCCTTAAGTTTCTGGTCAATTGCACCCACCCTAACAACCAGACGTTTTAATTCAGTTTCAAATTCAAATTTCTTAGTTTCTAGGTCATTTTTTTGAGAAAACTCAGTTTCCAGCCACTTTTTATATTCAGTAATTTTAGCGGCATATGACATTACCAAATCGACTTTTTTATGCGCAGCAATTTGCCTATTTTCGGCATTCTGAATAGCATCTGTATCTGCTGATTCAGTTTTCAATGCACGTTTTTTAGCTTGTTCCAACTCTTTAATTTGTTGTTCTTTATTCGTCTCTATACTGATTATTTGAGTTTGTAGGATAGCTAGATTATTGTCATTGGCCATATTCAAATTGTCAAAAGATACTTTTAAATGCTCCAATTGTTTCTTATGGCTAAACTCCAGTTCTGCTTTTGCATTTTTGTGGTCGTTACGCATCAGCTTTTCATTTTCTTGTTCTTGTTTTAATGCTTTGCGCGATTCACTACTTCTTAATGTGCATTGCCTGAATATGGATTCCTGTAAAGTTTTAACTGCTTGTTCAGCCTCATCAACGCGACTTTTCCTACGTTGTAATTCAGTACTAGCCTCTGTCAACTCTGTATCTAGAGCAGTTTTTTCCTTATATCTGGCTTTAGCAATAATTTCACTATCATCTCTAGTTTTCTTAGCAATTTGGGTGATTTCGATCTGACGATTTAAACGTATCTTCAACTCATCAATTGACTCAGCCTGTCGAGGAATAGGAAGTAAACTAGTATCCAGATTTAGACCATAAAAAGAATCATTTAAACCATTTATCACCCACTCGGGTTTTAGATCTTTACGCGCCAATAATTCAGGCGAAATAACCTTTGCAATAGTATGTTTCCAGTTCTGATCTTCACTGTCTCGTAGAAAGCTAATTAAAGTGTTCTCAGAATTAATTTCTTTACGTAATTCCTCTACTTTAATTTCATGTTGTTTATAAACCCGTTCAGCAATTTCAAAGTCCCTTTGTGTTAAAGTCACCGCTCTTCCTGTTGCTTCAACTTGCTCAGTTAATTTCTGGTGTTTGGATTGTTGTTCCAAATATTCAATTGAACGTTGCTGCGCTAACATTTTAGACTTGGTAATTTGCTGGGCTTCTTCATCAGTTGACTTCTGATTAGACTCAATCTCATCGAAGAGTTTATTTATTCGCTCTAAAACTGTTTCCAGTGCCAATTCTTGCACATTTTCTAACTTCTTTAACTCTCCAGCATTCAAGTCGCGGCGCTCATCAAGTGCAGCATCACGTTGACGAATTACCTCCTCCTTTTTGTCCTTCAAATCATCAACTTTAAGACGAATAGCTTTTATCGAAGTGATGCTATTCTGAAGCACTGTACTTTTGTTGCTTTCAAAGTTATTGATAATTTGTTGATGCGACTCCTGCAAGTGCTGTAAATGTGTTTTGGCCTCTCTCAACTCTTGTTCGTATACTTGCAGTGAGTCATATTCGGTTATTTTTTGGAGAATATTGATCCGTTGATATTCATGTTGTTGTTCTTCAAGTAAAATTAAATTTCTCGAGCAACTAGTTAACTTACCACTTAAATCAGCGGTCATTGAACTAATCCTATTTTTCTCCTGCAACAATTGTTGAGATTCTTCATCTGCCCTCTGCTTGATGACTGTGATTTGTTGTTCTTTATCAGAATATTCTTCAGCGAATTGAACTTGCATTTGTTGTGATTGAGCTCGAGCCGTGGCCAAATCACTTAAAGTTGTTCTAATAACATGCTGCTGTTTTATACCATCTTCTAGCTTTACTTTTTCTTTGTTGAATGCATTTAAACTCCTAATATCACGAATAATTGTTATATTTTTTTCATGTTCTGGTTTTTTTGTTATTGAAACATCATCACTTAAAAAGGATTCGACAAGCATGTTCTTAAAACTGGCGATCAACTGCCCCTTATTAACTGGAACACGAGAGAACTCGCCAAGAAACTTTAACTCATGTTTCGTATCACAAATCGAAAAGTCAGCAGCAGCGACTCGTAAGCTTCGCTCCCTTCGCAGACGCTCTTTATCATTATGCAAGATTGCAGCGTAATCCAAACTATTATCGAATTGATTACTGACTTTAATTCCATCAGCTCTAATCGTATTCAAAATTGTTGATGCATCAGCACCCGCAGTAAACAAAACATTATATTTTTCGGAAAATAAAGTTTCGTCTAATCCTCCCTGCACAATGCGATAACAATGCTTCTCACTACTATGTCTATACATAACAACACAACACAGACCTGATTTACGCAAATACTCAAACACAATCATGCTTTGATAATTAGGTAAGTAATAATCCAAGAAATTACTTTTGCCAGCACTCCTGCTGACCATTTGATTTGGTTTTGCTCCATTAAAGATTGGAATTAGGTGTAGCAGTGAGGTTTTACCAGCACCATTAGCACCGGTAATGTTTGTGTGACCATCACACTTAACCAATGAGCGCTTACTTCTAATGTAAGAGTTATGCAACACAATGTTTTTTAAGCCATAATTATTGATATTGCTCTGCATAAAAATATCCATTTAGCTAAGTGATCGTCATTCTAAACATTATCAGAAATAATTAGATATATGACTATTACCTATCAATTAACGCGACATAGCACGTCGTGTTAATTGATGATTAATCAGGATGCTATTCACAATTATTAAATTATTGAATAATAATTTTTAAATTATACTTCACATAAAACCATTATATTAAATAGATAATTTTTAGTAACATTTTGAAATAATTAAATTCAACTTTGGTAAGCAAATAAATATTATTATCAATAAACAATAATACAAAATAGGAAAAAACATGAGCGATCACGACAAAGAACAAGAAAAAATTGAAATAGCGAAAATTGCTGCCACTGCAGCTGAGTTGGCAGCAAGCAATATTCGTAATTATATAGAAGCCCATAAAGAGTTCGCTTTAGGACCTGTAAATCCAGTTAATAGAGTGATGAAGATAGCGGATGATTTAAATAAAGAAATGAGAGATTTAGTAGAAAGTTCTGCAAGACTCGCATATAAAAGTTTAAAACAGTTTACTGATGATCAGGAGTAGGCTAGTTATGTATGGACATCACCTTAGCCAGTTATCTTTTTTAAATACAGCTCATATTTCATCAAATATACAACTAATAAAAGATATAAAAGGAATTACTACTGATAAGTCTTCATTTGAAGTAATGACCATACTTTTGGAAACTCCAAATAATTGTTTTAGTAGTGATTCAAGGCATCAACTAGTAATAGAAAATAACCTATCATATCTGAAGTTTATTTTATCAGGTTTAATGGGAGGAATATTCCCCGATTCTTTTGAATTTATTAATAAAACTATATTTGATAAACAGGTTAGTTTAGCTATAAAAGCTGAGGAAATTTGGAGTGAAAAATTTCCCAATGATTACAGTATTTACAACACATTGATTGGAAGAGTTCTTTACGCCTATAGAGATTTATACTCAGGAGGTAGTGTTTCTAATGCTATAGGTTTTATTTGGTTATCTCCAGAAGAAGATTGGGATGAAATGAATTACCTTGAGAACTTAATACATGAGTATGTTCATAATATATTGTTTTTAGAGGAAATGACAAATTCTTTATTTTCAATATCTGCTGCGGAGATGGCAAAACCAGAAAATTGTGTTATCAGTGCTATTCGGAGAGTACCTCGTTATTTTGATCAAGCTTATCACGCAGCGGCAGTTGCTATAGTATTAGCTGAGTTGTCAGTTTTTCTGAATAAAATAGATAATGCTCGCTTATATTTGGATGGAGTAATCATATCATTAAATGAATTAAAGAACAAAAAAGAGATTATGAGTACTAACGGTTATAATCTTTTAAAAGAAATGATAAGTGTCTCTTTAAATATTTATGAGAATATATACAGCCTTTCAAAGGCTAGTTAGATATTATTAGAACTTATTTACAGACTCTTATTTTCCATAAACAATGTTATCTCCTATGCAAACTAAATGTATCTAAAAAGTGATAAAAATCCACAAATGGGCTATGTGTGTTTAAATTTTTGGTAGCTACTCAAACAACTCATAGCCTGGTATTTTATTTAAATTATTTTCTGGAGGTATTAAATATATACCTGCCGCCCATATTTTTAAAATATTGTTTTCTGGTGTTTGATGATTATCAAGACCTCCAAAATTAACATTGCCTAACCATGTTTCTTGTGTAAGCATTCTAATGAGTCTTTCAGGTGTATCTTGAAAACTAACAAAATTCAATCCAATTTTAATCTTAGCCGCTTGATCTGATGCTTCAAAAAATTCATACCCTTGTCTAAAAACTCTTAGAGAGTCTCTATCTCCTATAACTTGCTTATGATGATTAGCTCTTTGAACATGACTTGCCAAAACTATTGGATCGGATGTATTAGATGGCTCAAAAAAGTCTTCATTTATAAAGTTTCCTTTTGAATCTAGGTCAACAATAGTTGTAGTCTCAGAAAAAGGGCATTTACTAATGATAATAGGTCTATCATCCATTACAGAATCTAATGGGCATCCACTTACTTTATCTCTACCCACCAATAATTCTTGAGTAGCTCTATCAAGTTTAATCCACTTATCAATATCGACTTCAATTCTCATAAAAGCCATAAAAGTGCCACCGATTATCCATTGTTCCTCTGGTATATTATTTTCTTTAATTCGGATGGCTTCAAATCGATCCTTTCCGCTTTTTAGGTTTGATATTCCATCATGAAAATCAATCCAACTTCGTTTATCCTCTCTTTGGAAGCCAGTATAAAATTTAACTATTTCAAAAGGAAATTCATTATTGGCTGTAGTCAATAATTTGTATGACTCTAAATAACATCTATAAATTAGAAGTTCAGAATCAGATATAAACTGTAAAGCAATATCTTCTGTTGCAGGGTTTTTAATTAATGTTTCAGAATAACTAAGCCCAGAGGCAGCAAGTAATTTTCCACCACCAGTTGCGAGAGGCGGACGAAAATTAGAATCTGTAATAGCAGTTGGAACAAATTTTTTAATACCCGTTTTGTTAAATATATTTTTACCATATCCAATTGTAATTTGAAGTCCTGAAGGAGGAACAGGAACTGTTATATTTGGTAAGTCTTCTATTTTTCCAACTTTTAAGGCCTGCAGAACCTCCCAAAGTGAATTTAATCCTTCGTAAATTTTGGTTGAATCGTATCCCTCGTTTATGCGTAAAAATAATAATCCCCAATGCTTTCCAGGTGTTGCTCCTTGCTGATAAAAGATCCCTTCTTGCATATTATTAACTTCCTATTTTCGTTGTTCTTGGAGCAATTCGAATTAAAGAACCACGATTATATTCAGTCCAAAAGGTAGCAATATTTGAACAAATCTTGGCTTTATCGCATTGTAATGAATCATCGCTTTCCGTTATCAATTGATAATCACTTGAATTAACTTCAGAAGGTTGACTAATTTGAATTATTGGACCAACTTCAATGTGTTGTAACACTTCAAATCCACCTTTAATTGGAACATCATTTCCTCCTTTTTCAACGGTGATATCATCTAAAAAAACATTCTCTTCATCCGAAGGTCCAAAGACTAATCGTTGATGTAAATTGTTTTTCCCTCTTGAGAATCTAACCCAGGAATCAGGAATCGAATTTCCGTTATATAAAAAATTATTCTTAGCAAAAGAAAGAATATACATTCCAAGATTTTGGTTGAATGCTATTTTTCTACCCTCAAAAACTGCGCCATATGCACCCATAGCAGCAGCAGGGTCTGCATGGCGGCAAGCTAAGTGTTCAACGTTATATTCTTTAAAAATTGCATATTTCGTTACTTTTTCAAATTGAGATCCATTCTTTCTTGCGTAGGGTTTTGCACCAAACATAACTATATAAATTAAGTCATCTAATCCGTTAATAGGATGGGTCATGAACAATGCATTTTCCGTATTTAATTTTCCAACGGGTTGTGAGGGATTATTACCATCTCCATTTCCTGCAACTTGTGTAGAAAAACTTAGCTCTCTTTCTTCTATGGTCATATTTGTAGGATCATTTCCATATAAATCTTCCCATGTAACAGGTATTCCAAGTACTGTTGAAGCTAATTGTTTTAGAAAGTTTGGGTCATGTTTTGCAATTGTTACCCAGTATTCTCTCAGTTCTGTTGTAATCTGAACTCTTTTAGGTCTTTGTTTACCAGTAGAATCTATTTTATACTCTACCGTATATTCACAATACTCATTATGAAAATGGTGTCTGCCCTTAATGCCCCAATCAGAAAGTTTTTGTGCTACATCTGAATTTTGGCAAAATGCAGGTTCAGCAGGATCACCAAACCACTTGACACTATTAACTGTAATTGAATTTGGGATAGTAGTAGGATCAAAAGCAAAGAATCTAGACCCTAATGTAACGCCTGAGGCTATCTCCATTTTAACATGGGATTCATACTGCTTTTTAATTTCTTCATTCCACTTTTCCAAAAGTAGAGGCGATAAGTCATCTGCTTGTCCAGGTGTATTGAAAATTATTTTTACCATGTTTGCTACCTTCTATTTTATTTATTTTACAGGAATCTTGGGGTTCCATATTTTTCTAGAATATAACTTTTAAAGTTAATAATTCAAGCCTCATATTGCATTACTAAAAATTATTTAAAAAAATCATAAAATCAATACAATAAGTCTTATACGAATTTTTATCTTATATAAATCATAGCCTTATTTTTAATAAAAAGTCCAACTCATAGTGCCTGGGCTTTTTTAATGATTTATCACGTTTCACGACTACTTATTGATCAATTTTCACAATTCCATGTAGTCTCACTTAATTCTAAAACAGACAAATATCCACTCTGATCTAAGTAGTTATTGATTTTGTATCCATCTTGAGATGACTTTAAGCTTAAATAATTTGAGTATCTAAAAGCATCTTCCAAAGAATTTATTACATCTATATGCTCGTCATAATGACATGGGTTGCGTCATTTGTATTCTATAACGACACAAATTGTGTCGCTAAAATTATCATTATGTGCAGTAAGAATCACTAAGCTTTTGAATTTCTAAAATCGAAAATAACAACTTATGTATCGTGTGACGCGTCACTTCAATCGACGAAACAGAAAGCATTTCTTAAAAAGAAAAATTTCTAACTATCTAGTAAGCTGCTAATGGGTACTAACTTAAAAATGGTTCAATAAACTACTTTTAAGAAAATGACATCAGATGTGTCTTTTTCTTATCAAAATGTCATTGGTTGTGTCGTATTCTAGTGTCATTATGCGTCGCAAGAATCGCTAAGCTTTTGAATTTCTGAAATGGAAAATGACAGCATATGTGTCGCGTGACGCAATAAAAAGTAAAAGCTGTCTACGGACAGCTTTTTTTATTATTCAAGTCATCATATTTGATCAAAATGTGACTAATCTCTCTAAACCATAAGTCTAGGATTTACTAGAACTTTCTACAACTTTCACACAATAAATCATCAAAGTTGGCTTGATTTGTACATTTTGAAACATTAGTTCAACCAAAATACCGTCTAAATTAAAGTAAAATTCATGAACTAACTTCTTCAACATCAGTGTTAAGGCGATCCCTTGCCGTACTGATGTGCCTTTATTGCGCCTGTAACATCATTTAAATTCTTTCTCTCTATGTCGCTTTTGATATGGAGCGTCATTTAATTTTTAAGGTAAATTGAATGAAAAAATTTTGGAAATATTTATTAGTACTAGTCGTAGTATTAATTATTATTGCAATTGCCTTTCTTTTTAGACCAGTTGCGTCTAAGGCAATTAAAACTACGAGTAACGAACCAACTGTCGATGTTGTACTGATCGGTGGCGGGATCATGAGTGCCACTTTAGGTACTTACCTCAACGAGTTACAACCAGACTGGAATATCCGCATGTATGAACGTCTTGATGCTGTCGCACAAGAAAGTTCAAACGGTTTTAACAACGCGGGTACAGGTCACTCAGGCTTTATGGAAATGAACTATACCGAAGAAAAAGACGGTAAAATGGACATTTCTAAAGCTGTAAATGTGGCTGGTCAGTTTGAAATTGCCAAGCAATTCTGGGCATACCAAGTGAAACAAGGTGTATTAGAAACACCAAATACCTTCATTAACCCAGTACCACACATTGCTTTCGTATGGGGCGATAACGTGAACTTCATGGAAAAGCGTTATGCTGCCATGGTTCAAAACCCGTTATTCGCTGGCATGAAGTTGAGTGAAGACAAAGCCGAAATTCAACAATGGGCACCATTGGTAATGGACGGTCGTGATCCTCAACAAAAAGTGGCTGCAACCCGTATGGACGTTGGTTCTGACGTGAACTACGGTGCAATCACCAAGCAGTTGATTGGCAACCTTGAAAAGAGTCCAAACTTCAAACTTAGCACTTCAACTGAAGTGACGGGTATCAGCAAAAACGATGACAACACTTGGTCTGTAGCTTTCAAAGATTTGAAATCTGGCAAAGTTGATCATGTAAAAACACGTTTTGTGTTTATTGGTGCGGGCGGTGCTGCAATTAAACTATTGCAAATGACTGGCTTACCAGAAGCGCAACAATATGCTGGTTTCCCTGTAGGTGGTGAGTTCCTTGTGACTGACAACCCAGCAGTAACGGCAAAACACACTGCTAAAGTCTATGGTCGTGCTGATCTTGGTGCGCCTCCAATGTCTGTTCCACATATCGATACCCGTTATATCGACGGTAAAAAATATGTATTGTTTGGCCCATTCGCAACTTACTCAAACAAGTTCCTGAAAAATGGTTCACAGCTTGATTTGCTTGCATCAACCAACAAAAACAACGTGTTGCCTATGGCTGCAATTGGTCTACAAAATGCTGATCTTGTTCAGTACCTCGTAAGCCAAGTATTGATGTCTGATGCAGATCGTTTCAATGAGTTGAAAAAATACTACCCTGAAGCTGATCCAAAAGACTGGCATTTACAACAAGGTGGTCAACGCGTTCAGATCATCAAAAAAGAGCCAGGCAAACCTGCTAAATTGCAATTCGGTACAGAAATCTTTGCATCTAAAGATAAGTCTGTAACTGCATTGCTAGGTGCTTCTCCGGGTGCGTCTACATCACCTTACATCATGCTTAACTTGCTTGAGAAAGCATTCCCTGAGCAAACTAAAGGTGTATGGAATAACAAATTGCATGAGATCGTACGTTCTTATGGTAAAGACCTTTCAACCGATCCAGCGTTGTTAGATCAGATCCGTCAGTACTCAAGTTCAACTTTGGGCTTGAACTATACGACACCTGCAAACTTAGTTCCTGCTAAGAAAGTAGAAAAAGCTGAAGCTGTTGCCCAATAAGCGACCTTCAGTCTAAATAAAAAGGGAGGAGTTTCGGCTCTTCCCTTTTTCTCATTTTGTCTTTTATTTTTATACTATGCCTTCTGCTGCACCCCACTCTGCTTTTGCTGCATTTGCCAGTCGTGACTTTAAGTTATTGACCCTCAATCAATGCTGCCTGACTTTTGCGGTGCTGATTCAAGAAGTGCTGATTGCCTTTCATCTGTATCAAATTACCAAAAATCCACTTCTCCTGGGTTTAGTCGGGATTATGGATTTTTTACCTTTTCTGGCGCTGTCTTTATGGGGTGGTTATATTGCTGATCGTTTTAATCGTCAGCGTATTTTGCAAATCAGTTTTAGCTTTGCGATTCCCCTATCGATTGCCTTATGGGTCTGCTTTGACCTATACAACACTCAAGCGTTGAGTACCAATTTCTTACTGATTTCCACCTTTAGCATTCTGTTTTTATTTGGCTGTATTCGCGGGATTTATAGCCCCTGCTTTAATTCGCTACGGCCTTTTGTAGTACCAGAACATCATTATACCAATGCAGCAACATGGACCAGTATGTGCTGGCAAGCCAGTGGCATTCTTGCTCCCGTGATCGGTGGCTTTCTATTGGCTCATCTCGACCTAGATATTACTTTTGCTGTGATCGTGGCACTTTTTCTCACAGGAACGATCGCACTGTGGTGTTTACAAAAACGACATTTCCCGCAAATCCAAACCGAATCTGTGACGCAAAGTCTGAAAGAAGCACTGCAATTTATTTTTAAAACTAAAATTATTTTTTGGGCGATGTTTCTCGATCTTGGCTCCGTGTTTTTTGGCGGTATCATCGCGCTATTGCCAATTTTTGCCCAAGATATTTTACAGATTGGTGCCGATGGTTTTGGTCTATTACGTGCTGCACCTGCCTTTGGTGGCTTGATCATGATGGTGATTTTGGTGCGCTATCCCCCTAAATCTAAGCCGTGGCAAATGATGCTGATTGCCGTCACAGGCTTTGGTGTTTGCACTTTGTTATTTGCTGTTACCAGACAACTGTATTTTTCTGTCGCAGTTCTCATTATTATGGGAGCATGTGACAGCATCAACATAGTTATCCGTCAAACGATTCTGCAACTTATCCCTCCCAAAGACATGCTTGGGCGTGTGGCAGCCATTAATGGCATCTTTGTCACCTCAAGTAATGAACTGGGTGCATTGCAGTCCAGTGTGATGACCCGTTTTTTTAGCGTGGTTCCAGCAATGTTGATTGGTGGCTCACTTTCTTTGCTCTGCGTTGTCTTAACCAAGGCAAGAACCAAAGCTTTATTTAATTTTCGTTTTTAGTCATCCAAACAAACAGTTATTTAAAAATCAAATGTGATATGAAACATACTTTGCCCACGTCTTCAGGCCTATCTAAATTTATTATTTTTTCCATTTTTGTATGGCTGGTGTTATTGTGGCTGCAATCCACCTATATCGTCGTGATTGGTGGTGATGCCTATCTATTTTGGACCTCACTTGGTCTTTTGGTGCTTAATATTCTGAGCCTACGTCCTAATATCTTAAAAAATCGGATTGCCTTGGTGATTACGGTCGCCTTGCTGATCTACCTGCTATTCCATTCCTTATTCTGTACTTATTTAATGATCGCTTTTTATTGCATTTTCTACCTCTACTCAGGTGAATATAAAAATAAGCGCATGATTAAATTGATTAGTTTATTTTTGATTATGATCATCTTCGCGATCTATCAAACTCAATCATTGCATGAACTCAAAAGCCATTATGCCACCTACGATACAGGTGAAACTTGGCAGAAATATGGCGCTTTATAGTTGAACCCATAAAAAAACCTCACAGTATGTGAGGTTTTTTATTTGACCCATTAATCTTGTGAATCAGGATACAAAGGACGATTACCGGGACTAATACGGTTGATATGCAAGAAGGTCATATGCCGTTCATACTTATCAAGGATGTCATTAATCACCTGTTCTTTGGTATATCCAACTAGATCATTGTCTTGAGAACCCTCATACAAGAAGGTTTCTAAACGATAGTAGAACTGCTTACCACGTTTACCCCGCTCACTAAAGGTTGGCGCAATATAACGCACAGGCCAGATTTGGTACACGAAGTTATGTTCTTCTTCAATGTAAATGGTGAGATCAAGATGATACAGCGTATCACTGTCTTCCAATTCACCCTGTGTGACTTCAACATTCATACCGCGCTTGATCAGTTCATCCGCCACGGTTTGCACCGCAGGCTTACACACGCTATCAAGCATGCGCTGCGTTTCACTACTGCCCGGATGATGCATCACTCGAGATAAACGTTGCTTCCAGTTCAGAATGTCGACGTTTCCGACTACAGGTGCGGCGTTCAGACTGCGGCTGGCTTTACGATAATCCTCTAAACGCAAGGATTTATATAAACCCGCCATGACTAGCAACATCACAAAACTAAACGGTAAGCCCATGATTACGGTGGCACTTTGCAGTGCGGTAATTCCGTTTGCCATCAACATCGCAATCGTCAACAAACCAATTGCGGTTGCCCAGAAGATTCTAAGCCAACGCGGTGCATCATTATCGACATTGGAGAACTTGGTGGTGAAGTTACCAAGAACCAGCGCACCAGAATCGGCCGAAGTTACATAGAACAATAACCCCGTAATGGTTGCGACCCCCGCAATAAAAGCAAAGCCTGGATATTGCGCCAATAGATCATAAAAACCATGTGCAGGATCGGTCAAAACGGTTTGTGCCAAAGCGGTATTGCCTTCAAAAATCACGTTATACAACGCGCTATTTCCGAAAATAGACAACCACGTGATGGTAAACAACAATGGAATGATCAGCGTCCCGCAAACAAACTCACGAATGGTACGACCACGTGAAATCCTTGCCAAGAACAGTCCCACAAATGGCGACCACGCCACCCACCATGCCCAGAAGAACAAGGTCCAACTGTTCATCCACTCTTTCGGTCGGTCAAAAGCAAAGCTTTCCAGTGCCAAACTTGGGAAGCGACTGATATAGTCACCAAAGTTTTGCACTAAGGCATTGAGCAGGAATTCAGTATTACCCAAGAACAGTACAAACAACATCAAGCCGATGGCAGCATAAATGTTGATTTCAGACAGTACCTTGATGCCTTTATTCACCCCAGCAGTGACCGAGATAATGGTCACAATCACGGCCACGCCAATCAGGGCAATCTGAATCCACAGGTTTTCAGGTAAGCCGAACAGTACATGCAAGCCATAATTGATCTGCACCACCGCAATACCACAAGTGGTCGCGATACCAAAAATCGTACCAATGACGGCAGCTGTATCGACAGTATGCCCAATCGGCCCATCAATTTTCTTACCAAAGATTGGATAGAGTGCTGAACGAATGGTCAGAGGTAAGTTATACCGATAACTAAAGTATCCCAATGCCATCCCAACCAAGGCATACATGCCCCAACCGGTTAAACCATAATGAAACAGCGTCCACACCATACCCTGACGGGCAGCTTCATAAGTTTGCCCCTCACCTACAGGTGGATTCATATAATGGGATAAAGGTTCTGCAACCGAGAAGAACATCAAGTCCGTCCCGATCCCCGCAGCGAACAGCATGGCCGACCAGCTCAGTAAGCTAAACTCAGGCTTGGAATGCTTGGGACCAAGTTTGATATCGCCATAACGCGAGCACGCAATGAAGATCACAAAGACAAGATACAAGGTTGCTGCTAAGAGGTAATACCAGCTGAATTTATCGCTGACCCATGCCAGTACCACATTTAATAAGTGGTTGGCAAAATCGTTAAATAGAATCGTAACAAGTGCAAATGTTAAAATAAGTAGAGCTGAAACATAAAAGACCACACGATTTAAATGATCTTTATTCGCTAATGTAGCATCATCAACCGCTCTTGGATTATCTGTTGCCATACAATCCTCAAGGAATTAGAGAAGAAAAAGAAAATATTCAACAAAGTCTTTTCATCATTTAATCAATGAAAAGACCTGCCCGAATAAAAAATGAAAAATAAAAGTCATTCGCCCGAATTACTATGTTTCTGATTTTTCAGTTGTGTGATGTGATGACTGAGTTACCTGCGTTATCACTTGCGGTGGCGTAGGACTAAATTGATCCTGTTTAAGTGCTTTGGCTAAGCCAAACATATACAGCAAAATAATAACGGAGAATGGTAAACCACACAGTACCACCGCACTTTGCATGGAGTGAAAACTCCCTGCCAACAGCAGCCCGATACTGACAATGGTAATCACCACAGACCAGAAAATTCGCAACCAAATCGGTGAATCACTTTCATTGCTACCCCCTTTCGAGGACAGATTTGCGATCATGAGTGTACCAGAACCCACAGGGGTCAAAAACAATACGAAACAAATCACAACAACAATCCCAGCAACATAAGGATTGAACGGTAAAAATTCGAGAAGCTTAAATAGGGACAAAGCAGGATCGGTTAACACCAGATCACCTAAGATTTTTTGCTTCTGTTCCAAAATAAAATAGATTGCGGTGTTCCCAAAAATCGAGATCCAAGCCAGTGTAAAACCAAGTGGAATTAGACAGACCCCGAGCACAACTTCACGAATCGTGCGGCCTTTAGAAATACGCGCAATAAACATGCCGACAAATGGTGCCCATGCAATCCACCATGCCCAATAGAACACGGTCCATGAACCTAACCACTCGCCTGCTTTGGCATTGTAGAGGTACATATCAAAGCTTTTCGCTAGAAAATGATCGAGATAATCACCCACGTTCTGCACTAAACCATTGAGCAAATGGTTGGTTGGTCCTGTGAGAAATACAAACAGCAAGAGCGCATAGAGCAAACGCAAATTGATACGCGATAACCAAGCCAAACCCTTTTCAATCCCGACCACAGTGGTAATGGTCGCGACTGACATCATCAGCAACACCACCGTAATCAAGGTGGTTTGGTTATTTGGAATCTCAGGCAAGAGATAATGTACCCCCGAAACCAGTACCAAAGCACCAATACCGAGATTGGTCACCAAAGAAATAACGGTAGCTAAAATCCCAAAACCATCAACAAAATCACCGATCAAACCATGAATACGTTCACCAAAGATCGGATACAGCGCAGAACGCAACGCCAATGGCAAGTTCTGACGAAAAGCAAAATAACCGAGTGTCACACCCAATAAGGCATACAACACCCAACCATGAATGCCCCAATGCAGAAAGCTATACATCATCGCATCACGTGCGGCTTGAATCGTTCCACCCTGACCTTCTGGCGGTCGAATAAAATGGTCGACGGGTTCAGCTACACCGTAATACAAGAGTGCAATCCCGATCCCTGCGGAAAACAGCATCGACACCCAAGCCAGATAACCAAATTCAGGTTTATCGTCATCTTTACCTAAAGGAATCTGCCCCACCCGAGAAAAAGCCAACCATGCGACAAAACCTAAACAAACCACAATCACCAGCATGTAGTACCAGCCAAATAATTGGTTTGCCAGCCCTTGTATATAGGTTAGCCAGAACTGACTGCGCTGTGGAAATAATACAAACAATAGGCCAAAAATGCCGATACTGATTGCGGAGCTCCAAAAAACAAACAAATTTAAACGTATAGGTTCAGATGGGGACCCTTCATTACTTTCTGACACCATGTTCTTGCTCCTTGCAATTGGTGTTTTTTCTTAAAAAATAATGTGATAAGTATTCAATTCTGCTTATCGCCTTATCCATAAGAATCTTTGATTTATTACACTACTTCTATTCTTGCCAATCAAAAATTCATTGATTTTTACAGATTATACTTTTTATTGATTGAACGTTCAATCAATAAAAAGTATGATAAAAAAATGTTATGATGCTCTACATCGAGAAATGTTGAATAAAAAGCACCTTGGCAGGGCTTTAAATGGATAAGCATGACAAAGCGTAGAGTAAAACCAGAGCATGTGCGACGTGAAGAAATTATTAACGCCGCATTTTATGTAATTTCTGAAGTGGGGTTATCCAATACCACCATTGCACAGATTGCAAAAAAGGCTGAACTATCGACTGGTATTGTGAGTCACTATTTCGGTGACAAACAGGGATTGATCAATACCTGTATGCAGGAAATGCTCAACGTTTTGCGTCAAAAGACTGACCAATACAAAACGGAAGCAGATGCGCATCCAGAAAGCCAGATCAAGGCCATTATTGATTCCAACTTCGATATCAGTCAGGTCAACAAACAAGCCATGCGGGTCTGGTTAGACTTTTGGTCGGCAAGTATGCACCTCCCCGAACTTGGACGTTTACAACGAATTAATGATCAACGCCTGTACTCCAACCTGAAACATTATTTCCTCATGTTGGTGGATGATAAACAACAGGCCAGCATTGCCGCTCGCGGATTGGCGGCTTTGATTGATGGATTATGGTTACGTGGCAGTTTAAGCAGTCATGATGAGTTTGACAGCCAGTTGGCACGTTCCATTGCTTACGATTATGTAAAAACGCAATTGCAATTTGCGAACAAACCTTTGCAGGAGAAACAGAATGAGTGATGCACAAGTTCACCAGTTATATATCCACGGACGTTATGTCGCAGCAACCAGTGGTCAAACATTTAACAGCATTAACCCTGCCAACGGTGAAGTGATCGCAACACTTCAACAAGCGTCACAACAAGACATCGAAGCGGCTGTTCAAAGCGCACAACAAGGTCAAAAAATCTGGGCAGCGATGACCGCAATGGAGCGTTCACGCATCTTACGTCGTGCGGTTGATATCTTACGCGAACGTAATGATGAACTTGCCCAACTCGAAACACTTGATACTGGTAAGGCCTACAGCGAAACCTCAACCGTGGATATCGTGACAGGTGCTGATGTGATCGAATACTACGCTGGTCTGGCAACCGCGATTCAAGGTGAGCAAGTACCGCTTCGTGAATCAAGCTTCTTCTATACCCGTCGTGAACCACTTGGTGTGGTTGCTGGTATCGGTGCGTGGAACTATCCAATTCAAATCGCCATGTGGAAATCGGCACCTGCCCTAGCAGCGGGAAATGCCATGATTTTCAAACCTAGTGAAACTACCCCACTGACTGCATTTAAACTTGCTGAAATCTATACTGAAGCGGGCGTACCAGACGGCGTATTTAACGTGGTCCAAGGTGCAGGTCGTGACATCGGTCAATGGCTCACTGAACATCCTGTGATTGAAAAAATCTCGTTCACCGGTGGTGTTGAGACTGGCAAGAAAGTGATGGCCAGTGCTGCGGGTTCGACCTTAAAAGAAGTCACCATGGAGCTGGGCGGTAAATCACCCCTGATTATTTGTGATGATGCCAACCTCGACCGTGCTGCGGATATCGCTGTCATGGCAAACTTCTTTAGTTCAGGTCAAGTCTGCACCAATGGTACCCGTGTGTTTGTACCAAAAACCTTGCTTGCGGATTTTGAAGCAGCCGTAGTGGAACGTGTAAAACGTATCCGTATCGGTGATCCAATGGCCGAGCAAACCAATTTCGGACCACTTACCAGTTTCCCGCATATGGAAAAAGTATTGTCTTTCATTGAGTCAGGCAAACAGCAAGGTGCAAAACTATTAATCGGTGGTGGCCGTGCCACTGAAGGTGATCTTGCCAAAGGCGCTTATGTACTCCCGACAGTATTCAGCAACTGCCAAGATGATATGGCGATTGTACAAGAAGAAATCTTTGGCCCAGTGATGAGCATTCTCAGCTATGAAACTGAGGAAGAAGTGATTCGTCGTGCCAATGACACCACCTTTGGTTTGGCTGCTGGTGTCGTGACACAAGACATCACCAAAGCGCATCGTATTATCCATCAAATTGAAGCAGGTATCTGCTGGATTAATACGTGGGGCGAATCGCCTGCGGAAATGCCAGTCGGTGGCTACAAGCAATCTGGTGTTGGCCGTGAAAATGGCTTAACCACTTTGGGTCATTACACCCGTATCAAATCCGTTCAAGTTGAGTTAGGTGAGTATCACAGCATTTTCTAATGCCCTCACCTTTCACCCTCAAAATTAATCCTCTATGCCGAGCAATCCCATGATTGCATCGGCATCCTCAAGAATAGAAAAAGGGATAACGATGAATACTCAAGCATATGACTACATTATCATTGGCGCAGGATCTGCCGGAAATGTGCTCGCAACACGTCTGACTGAAGACAAAGACGTGACTGTTTTACTCTTGGAAGCAGGTGGTCCAGACTACCGTTTAGATTTCCGTACTCAAATGCCAGCTGCTTTGGCTTTTCCATTACAAGGCCGTCGTTATAACTGGGCCTATGAAACCGATCCTGAACCATACATGAACAATCGTCGTATGGAATGTGGTCGTGGTAAGGGTTTAGGTGGTTCTTCCCTGATCAATGGCATGTGCTATATCCGTGGTAATGCCATGGATCTGGATCAGTGGGCAACCATGAAAGGTCTGGAAGACTGGACCTATGCAGACTGCTTGCCTTACTACAAAAAAGCTGAAACTCGTGATATCGGTGGTAATGACTACCATGGTGACCAAGGTCCTGTGTCAGTCGCAACCCCTAAAAATGGCAACAATGTCTTGTTCCATGCCATGGTTGAAGCAGGCGTACAGGCGGGTTACCCACGTACCGATGACTTAAATGGCTATCAACAAGAAGGCTTTGGCCCAATGGACCGTACTGTGACCCCAAAAGGTCGCCGTTCTAGTACAGCCCGTGGTTATTTAGATATGGCCAAAGGTCGCCCGAATTTAACCATCGTCACGCATGCCACCACCAATAAAATCTTGTTTAATCAAAAACAGGCGGTGGGTGTGGAATATATTATTGGCGCAGACCAAGCCAATATGAAACAGGCACAAGCCAAACGTGAAGTGTTGCTCTGTGCAGGTGCGATTGCCTCACCACAAATCTTGCAACGTTCAGGTGTCGGTGAAAGCAATTTCCTGAAATCGATGGATATTGATGTAGTGCATGACTTGCCAGGGGTCGGTGAGAACTTGCAAGATCACTTGGAAATGTATTTGCAATATCAATGCAAGCAACCTGTTTCACTCTACCCTGCGCTGCAATGGTATAACCAACCTGCAATTGGTGCAGAATGGTTATTTAATGGTACAGGCGTTGGTGCAAGTAATCAGTTTGAAGCGGGTGGCTTTATCCGTAGTTCAAAAGAGTTTGACTGGCCGAATATCCAATATCACTTCTTACCTGTGGCGATTAACTACAACGGTAGTAATGCGGTAAAAGAACATGGCTTCCAAGCCCATGTCGGTTCAATGCGCTCACCGTCACGTGGTCGCATCAAGCTGAAATCCAAAGATCCGTTTGAGCATCCAAGTATTCTGTTCAACTACATGTCAACTGAACAAGACTGGCGTGAATTCCGTGATGCGATCCGTATCACCCGTGAAATCATGGCTCAGCCTGCACTTGATCCATATCGTGGTGAAGAAATCAGTCCCGGTAAACATATCCAAACTGATGCAGAGCTGGATGAATTCGTCCGTACACATGCGGAAACAGCGTTCCATCCTTCATGCAGTTGTAAGATGGGCGAAGACGACATGGCTGTAGTTGATGGTCAAGGTCGTGTTCATGGCGTACAAAGCTTACGTGTGGTTGATGCTTCAATTATGCCATTGATCATTACAGGCAACTTGAATGCCACCACAATTATGATCGCAGAAAAAATTGCCGATAAAATCCGTGGTCAAAAACTCCCTCGCTCAGAAGCGGGTTATTACAAAGCGGGTACAGCACCTGTACGTCAAGCGCCGTTACGTCCAATACTATAAGGAAGATATTCCTCAGTGGATACCCGAAGCTCAGCTTCGGGTTTCACTTCATTCAGGGAAAATAAGATGAAAAAATTATTATTGATTGCACCTTTGGCTTTTTACATTCAAAGCACGCATGCCACAGAAGCTACCTCACCCTACTCAGCCAATATCATAGCGGCCAGCCAATACGTTTCTCGCGGTTTTCAACAAACTTGGGGTAAACCTGCCTTACAAGGCGGACTGGATTATAATCATGCTAGTGGTTTTTATGCAGGGACTTGGGCATCGACTGTAAGTGATCATTTTATTCGTGATGCTTCAGTAGAATGGGATGTGTATACAGGCTTTAGCCGCAGTTTTGGTGATATCACCGTTGGCACTAAAGTCGCTTATTACTATTATCCCGGGGCAAAAACCACTGCGGATACAGACAATACCCGTTTTGATTATGGGGAAATTATCCCTGAGATCAGCTATGGACCACTCAGCGTTAAATATGCGATTACCTATACCCAAGATTATTTTGGTAATAACTCGGATACTTTGGGCGTCGGCAACAATAAGCATTCACGTGGCTCGGGGTATTTGGATGTCAATTGGCATCAACCGATTACGCAAGGTTGGTCGGTCGATGCGCATTATGGTAATCAACGCATTAAAAACTTTTCTGAAGCCAGTTTCCAAGATGCCAGTTTTGCCGTCAACAAAGAACTACCCTACAATCTTTCTAGCAGTTTGACCTATAGCAAAGCATGGGATAAAGACGGTTTTTATCAGCAATACAGCAATGGCAATCCCAATGCCAAAGTCTCTAATCCGATTGATTCAACCGTGACTTTTTCGTTAACCAAAAGCTTCTAATCCTCACTGGATCAAGTCTTCTGACATAAAAAAGCCGCTTCATTGAAAGCGGCTTTTTAAAATCTTGGATGTTATGGCTTGATCAATTCAATCGTTGAGCCTACGCGTTTTGGATCAATCAGAATCTTGGCATGTTGCTCTGGATCACGCAGCGCTTCAAAGGCATTGCCAACACCCTCCAAACCGACCACACCTGTAATTAATGGTGAACAATCGACTTTACCTTCCGCAATCATATGCAGCGTGTCACGGAACTCAAGTGGGGTATAACCCAGCACATACTGGATTTCCAGCTCTTTATTAATCGCCAACGCAGGTTCGATCTTGTCGCTTTGCATACAAACCCCCACGCCCACGATACGTGAGAATAGTGGTGCCCCCTCCAAGATCTGCTGCATGATCCCTGCTACACCCACACATTCAAAAATCACCGGACGCTTCGGCAATATCCCAAGTTTATCCCCCACACGCATGGCATTCACCCACGGTAATGAGTAAGTTTGAACTTTATCAAAAATCCCCATGCCCATATTCACTGCTTCAGAGACATTGCCCAATAAGCCAAGCTCTTTCCAACTACCAAATGGAGACTGTTGTTTAGGATCAATCAAGACATCCGCACCACATTGCTCAGCCAAACGACGACGGTTCGGTGAAAAATCACTGGCAATCACGGTTTTAACACCTGCTGCTTTGAGCATAATGATCACGCCCAAACCGACAGGACCACAGCCAATCACAATGGCAGGCTCGTTTTTCTTGATTCGACTACGACGTACCGCATGCAAGGCAACCGCCATTGGTTCAGTCAGCGCGGCACGATCCGCATCTAAACCATTCGGCACTTCAAACATCAGACTCGATTGTACCAAGACTTGTTCTGCATAACCGCCAGAAGCACTTGGCGATAGTCCAGTCGGTACATAGCCTTGTGGATCAACATTTAACAAGGGCATGGCACAGACCAAAGTATCCGCTTTCAATTTACGCCGTGTTTTTGGACCATAATCCAAGACTTTACCGCAGAATTCATGCCCGAAAACCAATTTATCCGAGGACTTTGCCACCCCATTGAATCCAACTCGTGCTGCCAAATCATGCATATGATCACAGTGATGCTGCATGTGTAAATCAGAACCACAGATACCGCAAC
This sequence comes from Acinetobacter sp. C26M, assembly GCF_023702675.1. Classification (NCBI taxonomy): domain Bacteria; kingdom Pseudomonadati; phylum Pseudomonadota; class Gammaproteobacteria; order Moraxellales; family Moraxellaceae; genus Acinetobacter; species Acinetobacter sp. C26M. The sequence goes on along the minus strand of NZ_CP098478.1, from coordinate 754,667 downwards.
GTACCACTTCAAGTAAGACTTGCCCCTTTGCAGGAACCAATTGAAGGCTGTCTTCCAGTTTTAACTCAGCGTTATGACAAATCAGAGATTTCATTGAATGCTTTCCTTTTTGTTTTATTCCCATTGTTCGCTGTTAGCACTTTGACCTGTTGTAATGCCAAGCCAACAATACATGCCTCAATCCTGACAAGGATAATTGTCAAAAACTATGACCTAAATATCAATATATCGCAGCAATAAAGTCAGCAGTTGGTCCATTTTAGAATAGTTCCAATGATTAAAAAAAATTTGAAAATTATTCTCTTTTAACTTCAAGTAGATAAATCTAGTTTTCTAAATAACTTCCCTATTTTTATTAAAATGATCAAATTTAAACCTTGCATTTAATAGTGTCATTATGCCAATATATATTTACTGGCTTTAAGCCACTATAAAAGAGAAGTTAAAATGACGATTCAACTTATGACAGCTCAAGCCAATGTTCCCATCGAGTTTTTGCAGTTTTCAGGTGGTGAGCGTCATATTCAACTACAGCCTGAGTTACTAAACCAATTACAGGCTGACACTCAGATCAAAGCCTCACTACAGAACAGCGCAGATGTGATGGATTATCTATTACTGGAAAATGTGTTACTAGAACAAGGCACTCGTCTTTCGGTAGAAATCCCCTATTTTCCCTATGCACGTCAAGATCGTATCTGTGCACAAGGTCAGGCCTTCTCTCTGAATTTAATGACCAAGTTATTGAATAGCAATAGCGAAAAATTTGCAGGACAGCGTCAGAAAATTGTGGTGTGGGATTGTCATAGCTCAGTGACGCTTGAGCTGTTACGCAAAAATACCAGCTTCCAAGAAGTGATCAATATCGAACCGATTGAGATTATCCAGCAAAGCCCAGCATTGATGCAGATTTTAAGTGCTGACAATACCGTATTGATCTGCCCTGATGCAGGTGCAGCACAACGTACCCAAGCGATTGCAAATGGCATCAATCCGCAACGCCAACAAGCCATTGAAGTGATTCGCTGTGAAAAGAAACGCGATCCAAGCACTGGCAAAATCAGAACAACAACGGTGGATAGCCCTGAGGTGTTTACCAGCAATAGCCTGCCACAAGCAGAAGCAAGCAAACTCAATATCATCAATTTTCAAAATTAAGATTAAAGCAAGAGGCCGATAAAAATGAGTATTAAAATTAACCCACTCAATGCAATTGATTTCTATAAAGCAGACCACCGTCGCCAGTATCCAGTGGGAACTGAATACGTCTATGCCAATTTTACCCCTCGTTCATCACGTTTAGCCAAAATGCTGCCTGATTTTGATGACAAGATTGTGTTCTTTGGTCTGCAAGGCTTTATCAAACACTTTTTGATTGAAACTTGGAATGAAGGCTTCTTCAATCAACCTAAAGCCAAAGTGGTGGCAGCCTATAAACGCCGTATGGACAACGCTTTAGGTGAAGGTGCGGTGCCTGTCGAGCACATCGAAGCCTTGCACGATCTTGGTTATTTACCATTAAAAATTAAAGCTTTGCCAGAAGGTAGCCGGGTCAATATCAAAGTGCCGGTATTGACCATCATCAATACGGATCCGAATTTCTTTTGGTTAACCAACTATATTGAAACCGTGCTCAGTGCCGAGCTCTGGAAAAGCTGTACCACCGCCAGCATTGCCTATGAATACAAACGCTTGTTGACCCAATATGCAGAAAAAACAGGTGCACCTTTAGACTTTGTTGCGGTTCAAGGCCATGATTTTAGTAGCCGTGGGATGAGTGGGATCTATGATGCAGCCCAATCAGGTGTGGGGCACTTGACCAGTTTTATCGGTACCGACTCAGTTGCTTCAATTGACTATGCAGAAGAATATTACAATGCAACAGGTGTCGTAGGCGTTTCAGTGCCTGCAACAGAACATAGCGTGATGTGTATGGGCCGTGAAGAAAGTGAAATCGAGACCTTTAGACGTCTGATCTGTGAACTTTATCCTGCTGGGGTAGTCAGTATCGTTTCAGATACTTGGGATTTCTGGCGTGTGATTACCGAGTTTAGCCTGGAATTAAAAGCAGAAATTTTAAAACGCCAACCGAATGCCCTCGGACTCGCCAAAGTGGTGTTTCGCCCTGACTCAGGTGATCCCGTGAAAATTATCTGTGGCGATCCTGATGCAGAGCGAGATAGTCCTGCTTATAAAGGTGCAGTGCAATGTTTGTGGGAAATTTTTGGCGGTACCGAAACAGCGCAAGGCTATAAAGTACTGAATGAGCGTGTTGGCTTGATCTATGGTGACTCGATTACCCTAGAACGTGCACAAAATATCTTAAAAGGTTTGGAAGCCAAAGGCTTTGCTTCCAATAATCTAGTTTTTGGAATTGGCAGCTATACCTATAACTATTTGACTCGCGATAGTTTTGGTTTTGCTGTAAAAGCCACTTGGGGTCAGGTCAATGGTGTCGGTCGCGAACTGTTTAAAGACCCAATAACTGATTCAGGTGTTAAAAAATCAGCCAAGGGATTATTACGGGTTGAACAAACCGAGAATGGTTTTGAGTTATTTGATCAACAAAGCTTTGAACAGGAGAAGATGGGTGCACTGCAAACAGTATTTGAAAATGGTCAACTGTTAAGAGAATGCTCACTTGATCAAATTCGGGAGAGATTGGTCTAAAACGATCTCAAGATCGCTAGTTTGCAGTTCATCTGCGTTACATCATGAAAGGCGACATGGATGTCGCCCATTTAACGATCTTGCATGAAGTTCATAATGTTATTTTGAACTTGGCTGAAGATGTAGCATCGGCTAATCAGTCGCAATGAAAGATTTCTGCTTAGGCTTTATCCCTAAAAGTATACAATTGCCAATACACAAAAGTTTTGATTTCTCGATAACTGCTGTCGCTACGCTGAAACAAACTCAACTGTTTTTTCATTTATAAACAGCGCATTCAAATCTATACAAAACCTTTATACTTGATTCACTCATCCATGAGATAACGCCAAATGACCTATAACTCCGAACAGGAATACCTTGCCCACTACCAAAAAACAGACTATGACACCCCACTGTTTACGGTCGATATGGCAATTTTTTCTGTAGCAAAAGGTCAATTACAAGTCTTAATGATTCAGCGCTCCAACTTTCCCGAAAAAGGCAAATGGGCGCTACCGGGTGGCTTTGTCGATTTAAAAACCGATCCAGATTTAATGGCAACGGCACACCGCAAACTGCTTGAAAAAACAGGGATTCATTTCCCTTACCTAGAACAAGTCGAAACCATTGGCAATCAACATCGTGATCCACGCGGCTGGTCGATTACCGCTTTATATTTTGCCCTGATTGATTTTGAAAAGTTTGAGATTCAAGCAAGTCACACCACTGAGCATAGTCAATGGCTTCCGATCGATCAGGCATTACAGCTGGATTTAGCTTTTGATCACCAACAGCTACTCCAACTCGCGTATGATCGCCTTGGCAATAAAACCCGTTACACCGCTCTACCCGCCAGCCTCATGCCTGAGCTTTTTACCCTGACCGAATTACAAACCATTTATGAAACTATTTTAGGTCATACATTAGAAAAAAAATCATTCAGACGGCGTATGCAGGAAGCAGGTGCAGTTGAAGAAACGGGACAGCAAAAAATTGTCGGTAAGCGCCCCGCTCAATTGTTTCGCTATGCACTGGAAAATTACAACTTCACCTTCCCGCGTATGCTGGAAACACCACGCAACTCCGCTGAAAATCAAAAGAGCTAAGATATTTCTACCTTAGCTCTGATAACGCATAGCTTACTTCCACGTTTGACGAATCAAATCCACCGCTTTTTCAGCAATCATAATGGTCGGTGCATTGGTATTACCATTGACCACGGTTGGCATAATTGACGCATCAACCACACGCAAACCTTCAACACCATACACTTTCAGTTCAGGATCAACCACGGCCATCTCATCCACACCCATTTTACAACTGCCGACTGGGTGATACACCGTATCGACACGTTGGCGCAAAATCTCACGAATTTCATCATCAGACTGCACGTTGGCGGTAAACATATCCGCTTTAATTTTTTCACTTAAAGCAGGTGCGTTCATTAACTTTTGTGTGACCTTGTAGCCATCAACCATATCCTGAAGATCTTGCTCATCCTCAAGGAATTTAAAGTCAATCAGTAATGGATCATCCACATTTTTACCACTGAGTTTGACCGAACCACGCGCACGCGGATTCAACAAACACACATGGCATGAAATTCCATGTCCCATATGCATGGTTCGCGCATGGTTATCTACTACAGCAATGACAAAATGCAGTTGTAGGTTAGGCTTATCTAGCTCAGGACGGCTTTTTAAGAAACCACCACATTCTGCATAGTTAGTGGTAATCAAACCACGACGCTCTTTACGATAACGTCCAATCTGCTTGACTAGATCTAGGCTTCCACCCACTGACACCCCAAAGGTTCCATCCATTTGCTTGGTCTTATAAGCAAAAATAAAGTCAGGATGGTCATGCAGGTTTTCACCCACACCTGCTAAATCTTTAACAACGGGAATACCGTGCTTTTCAAGCTCTTGCCGTGGACCAACACCAGACAGCATCAACACTTGTGGCGATTGGAATGCACCCGCTGATAAAAGAACCTCTTTATTGGCTTGAACAACCGTGGTTTGGCCTTTATGTTTATATTCAACCCCGACAGCACGACCATTTTCAATCACAATGCGAGAAACACTGGCCTGCGTAATCACCTGTAGATTTGGACGCGTGCCTAAATATGGGAACAGATAACCTCGGGCAGCACTCCAGCGTTCGCCATTTTTTTGCGTAACTTGATAAACCCCAAGCCCTTCTTGTTCAGCACCATTGAAGTCATCATTGAGCGGATAATCCACCTGTTTCGCCGCTTCAATAAAGGTCTTTTGATAAGGATTGTCTGAACGTAATTCACTAACATTGAGGGGACCATGCTGTCCATGATATTCGTTGCGAATGCGCTCGTTATGTTCTGATTTTATAAAATATGGCAATACATCTTGATACGACCAGCCTGTATTACCCAAAGCAGCCCAATGATCATAATCACTGTGATGTCCACGAACGTATACCATCGCATTGATGGCAGAACTACCGCCTAAGCACTTACCACGCGGTTGATAACCTTTACGCCCATTCAACCCTTTTTGGGGAATGGTTTCTAACGCCCAGTTATTAATTTTAGTCGGGATACTGATGACCGCTGCTGAAGGTGTATTCACCAACCAGCTATTCCCATCACCACCAGCTTCTAATAAACATACCGAAATATTTGGATTTTCTGATAATCGCCCAGCCAGTACCGATCCTGCTGAACCACCACCTATAATTACAAAATCAAAAGCTGTTTCTGTCATCGCTATACTCTGTTTTTTCTTTTTAAAAAGTGGAAGCATTATGCCGAACACGGCATTTAAACACTGTTGTAGTTGTCTAACCAATTCATATCAATAAAAGTAACTTAACTGGATATACCTACAATCACAATAATTAATTTAAAAATACATCAAAAGAATTTATCTAGATTTCCTTAAGAATCTTTTAGCTTTTATTATTATTATTAAACATTCTAGAATATGTTGATAATGAAACTAATTCGAGTTGATACTTCATGAAAATTAAGCAATTAATATGTCTTATTCCTTGTATACTTATAACCAACATCGCATTTGCCAATCCAAGTCCCAAAGAATTCTTTAATGACTACATAACATTAGGAGAGAATTTTGATCCTGCACTTGCAGGCTTATATTCAGATTCTGCAAAAATACATACCTACCGAAAATATCCTCATGGTCTAGAAAGAAGCATGGAACTTACAGGGTTACAATGGAAAATGTTGATTGCTAAAGTCATGCCAATTGCCAAAGCTAGCGATGATCGCAGTAAGTTCTCAAATATAAAAATCACACCTTTAACTAAAAAATATAAAATTAAGGCAGATCGTTATTCAACAAAAAAATGCTATACCGATAAAAGCTACTATATGATGATTGAACCTAAGGAGAACGGAGATTTTGAAATCATTGAAGAGTATATGGAAACACAACCCAACTCAAACTGCTAATTATTTTGGATAAGGTTGTTTAAAATAGTATTTTCCCTTAATACGACGTTAAAACAGATTAAGCCTGAATAAAATAAAAAAAACCAGACGTAAAAAAACCGCTAACTTAGCGGTATTTTATCTCATCTTTTAAGATGATGGTCGGAGCAGTAGGATTCGAACCTACGACCCCCTGGTCCCAAACCAGGTGCACTACCAGGCTGTGCTATGCTCCGAAATTGGGGTGAATGACGGGATTCGAACCCGCGACAACCGGAATCACAATCCGGGGCTCTACCAACTGAGCTACATCCACCATCAAAACTTTGATTCTATATACCAAGCTGCCAAATGGCGCGCCTGACAGGATTCGAACCTGTGACCATCCGCTTAGAAGGCGGATGCTCTATCCAACTGAGCTACAGGCGCATAACGATGATAATACTATCACGATACTTCGCCGATATTTAAAACTATGTTTTTCAACATATTTTAAATGGTCGGAGCAGTAGGATTCGAACCTACGACCCCCTGGTCCCAAACCAGGTGCACTACCAGGCTGTGCTATGCTCCGATTTCTTTTCAGCTTTTATTGTATCGCACATCGTGCGGTACGGTGTGCATTCTAGGCTTGACGTTGCATCACGTCAACACCTAGTTTTAAAAAAAGTGATTTTTCCTTATCAAATGTATATTTAACAAGCATATTAACGCTTTAGCGAAGCACTAAAGTTCAACATTCGATCTAAAGGTAGTTTCGCACGTTCTGCCAAGGCTGGATCAACGTGTATTTCTTGATCAGCATGTTGTAATACATGCAAGATACCATCAAGTTCATTCATCGCCATCCATGGACAATGTGCACATGAACGACAAGTTGCCCCCTCACCTGCGGTTGGTGCTTCAAATAACTCTTTATCTGGTGCCGCTTGCTGCATTTTATAAAAAATGCCTCGATCCGTTGCCACGATCATTTGCTTATGCGGTAAAGTCTGCGCTGCTTTGATCAGTTGCGAGGTACTACCAACAGCATCCGCAATATCTACCACCGATTCAGGTGACTCAGGATGGACCAATACAGCTGCATCTGGATATAACGCTTTCATCTGCGCAATCCCACGCGCGCGGAATTCTTCATGCACGATACATGCGCCATCCCACAACAACATTTCCGCGCCTGTTTTCTTTTGAATATAGCGACCTAAATGCTGATCTGGTGCCCAAATAATTTTTTCACCCAAGCTATCTAAATGCTCAATGATCTCTACCGCACAGCTTGAAGTCACTACCCAATCGGCACGTGCTTTGACTGCTGCTGAGGTATTGGCATACACCACCACGGTATGATCTGGATGTTGATCACAGAATGCACTGAACTCATCTACAGGACAACCCAAATCAAGCGAACAGGTTGCTTCCAATGTTGGCATCAACACCGTTTTTTCAGGTGATAAGATTTTTGAGGTTTCCCCCATAAATTTAACCCCAGCAACCACCAATGTCGTTGCTGGATGATCACGACCAAAACGCGCCATTTCTAATGAATCAGAAACACAACCACCTGTCAGCTCTGCAAGCTCTTGCACGTCAGGATCACAGTAATAGTGTGCCACAAGTACTGCATTGCGTTTTTTAAGCTCTGCTGCGATTTGGGCAAACTTTTCTTGTTTCACTTCTGGGCTAAGACTGTTGTCCTTAGGCTCACCCAAACGATCTAAATGCGTCTGCACAATATTTTTGGCTTCGTTCGCAATTAAATTCGCATTATTCATAAAACGTCTTCTCTATCCTGCGTGCTTGCATCACTGCAAACTTTTAACGTGGGTAATAGGCGATCATTTGGGATAAATCACCTCGTCCACAAACCAGCTTATAAAAAAAGCCCCACTGTGGAGGCTTTATTATAACGCAAATTTATGAGCGATAATCGGCATTAATTTTGACATAGTCATAAGAAAAGTCACAGGTATAAACCGTGTCTTTTGCTGTACCACGACCGAGATCAATACGAATGCTAATTTCCTTCTCTGCCATCACTGCTGCACCTGCTTCTTCGGTATAGTCAGGGTTTGCACCACCATCCAAGCAGATTTGTACATCACCAAGCCAAACTTGAACTTTGCTGCTATCTAGGTTTGGCACACCCGCCTTACCAATTGCCATCACAATACGTCCCCAGTTTGGATCTGAAGCGAATAAAGCCGTTTTAATGAGTGGCGACTCAGCAACGCTATAGGCAACATCACAACATTCTTGAGTATTGGCTCCGCCTTCAACCAGAACCGTGATGAACTTGGTTGCACCCTCACCATCACGTACGATCAATTGTGCCAAACGATCCATAATACGAGCAAGTACCTCTAATACTTGCTGATAACGTGCATCCTCTTGGCTCTGGATTTCAGCACCACCGGCTAAACCTGTCGCCACAAAGATACAAGAGTCATTAGTTGAGGTATCGCCGTCAATGGTAATGCGGTTAAATGAATGCTCAACCGTGGTTTGCAATAGGTTTTGTACCAGTTCATGGCTAATCGGGGCATCGGTTGCCACAAAACTCAGCATAGTCGCCATATTCGGACGAATCATGCCTGCACCTTTACTGATTCCCGTCATGGTATAGGTCACACCATCCAGCTCAAACTGTTCAGATGCACCTTTCGGTGTAGTGTCTGTGGTCATGATGCCAGATGCAGCATCTACCCAACGATCTGCATTTAAATCATTTAATGCTGGTTGAATGCCTTGTACTAAACGTTCAATTGGAAGTTGCTCACCAATCACACCAGTTGAAAACGGTAAAATCTGATTGGCTTGAACACCCGTTAATTCAGCTAACTTGACACAAGTCGCTTCTGCATTTTTATAGCCTACCGTACCTGTTGCAGCATTGGCATTACCCGTATTGATGATCAGGTAACGTGGTGTGTTTTCTGCCAAATGCTTTTTACTCAATTGAACTGGAGCTGCTGCAAAGGCACTTTGAGTAAACACCCCTGCAACATTTGAGCCTTCAGCAAATTCAAAAATGACTAGATCTCGTCGATTTGGATAACGTACATACGCCTCAGTTGAGCCAATTTTTACACCCTGCACCACATGCATAAGTGGCATTGTTACGTCACCAACAGCCATTTTTAAACTTCCATTCAATTTGTTATGAAAAAGAAAATGAATACATACCCTATATTTGAGACTCGGAAAGGTCATCTACAACCTGCGTGGTATTTGTAATATCCCGTTTCTGCGATAGATAAAACAAATGCAACAAGTGAACAGGTTTTGTAGATGACAATGCCTTTGGTTACTTTGGGCGAAACCAAAGTAACTCGAACCGAAGGTTATTCCTAATATTGAATTACACTAAGCAAGACACCGCCTCGCTAATAACTGAGTTACGGTTCAAGTCATAAAATATGTCGATTCATATCTGTTAAGTAGCTTATTCCAAAAAGAAATGAAAATCGAGTATTAACACTACAGATTATGGAATTTGGCTTTGCTCTAAACTCAGTAAAATCTGCTTCTTATCCAAACCACCTGCAAAACCCACCAAAGCCCCACTCGAACCAATCACCCGATGACACGGCGCAATAATCGAAATCGGATTCTTACCATTAGCGGCTCCAACCGCACGTACGGCTTTTACATTACCCAACTGAATGGCAATGTCTTTATAACTGCGTGTTTCCCCATAAGGAATCGTCAATAAAGCCTGCCAGACCTGCTGCTGAAACGCAGTCCCCTGAAAGTCCAAAGGCAGATCAAACTGCTGACGTTGTCCTGCAAAATATTGTTCTAATTGTTGTTTAACGCGATGCAGCATTGGATGCTGTAGATCTTCCACTAATTCAGACAGTCGTACCCGCTTATGGTCTTCATTGTCCCACATCACAGCGACAAGTGCCTGATCATGAGCAACCAGTTTTAATGCACCCACAGGAGAATCCATGTACATATACACCAGTTGCATCACGCTCTCCTAAACCATTAATTTGATGATAACTTCATCAGTACAAGACCTGAAACGATTAAGACTGCTGCGATCATGCGCATCGCTGTCATCGGTTCATTCAAGATCAAAATGCCAACAACAAATGAGCCAACTGCTCCTATTCCAGTCCAAATGGTATAAGCCGTTCCAAGTGGAAGTGTCCGCATCGACATCGAAAGTAATACCACACTTAAAATCATGAAAACAATGGTCACGATACTTGGCGTTAACTTGGTAAATCCTTCAGACATCTTCATGGAATATGCCCAAATAACTTCAAAAATACCTGCCAAAATTAAAATTGCCCACGCCATTTTATTACGCTCAACTTTATCAAGTGTCGGGTCGTCCCAACGTGATTTTTTCGAGGGAGGTCGTCCTCCTAGGTGCAGTAGTGTACTGTGGAATTTTAAAAATATGTGATTTGTTCTGTATCTATATTGACTAAGCTTTTGAAAAAATGAAGTTCTTTATTTAATTCTACTGCTGCCAGATAATTTGATCGACCCGCATCAACTCACACGCACCATTGCCCGTATCTTCTCGAGATAAAGAGCTTTTCCAACGCCAACCATCTTTGGCTTGAATCTCAATCAGTGAGCCTTTTAAATACACCAAATCATCTTGTTTAATTTTTTTCATTTGTGCTGCAATTGTGGCATTGGCTGGTACAAGATGCATATTGGCACTGTGTGTTGCAATCTGCTGAAGTGAGATCGGAGGCTCATGATCGATAGACCAACGATACCAACGGTTACTTTGAGAAATATCAATCTGTTTGTAGACCTGAGGATTGGCCATTTCACCCCAGCCAACGGCAATATCCATAGGAGAAAATTCAGCTTCACGCCCCAAGTTATAGTCTTCTCTTGAAAGCACGCGGAATGAACCTTCATAATTTTCTAATGCTACAACTTGCACACCTTGCTGAGTCGTAATCTGGCTGATATCAGGTGTAGGCTTAATCCATTTTGTCCACAGCATCCAGCCTAGTGCAATCACCAGCAAGCCATACATCCATCTTGGCATGTTACTTATCCCGTTTATTTTGTAAGGCTCTTATCCATTGCTTAAATCGTGCTAAAACAGTTGAAATAAATTGCTGAATCAGACTTAAGAGATTTTCATCTTGCTGCTGATATTTATTCTGAGCGACTTGTGGTTTAGAGGTCGCCAGTTCCATTGGTTCATAATGCGGCATGGTTTGTTGTAGTTCCGCACCAAGATTCAAACGCTGCAATGCTGCCGTAACCTCTGAAACAGGGTCTTGATGATAAAGTGCTAAATGTCGTGCTTCTAAATCGATACAGTGCTCAATCAATAGCTCTGAAAAAGGGATTAATGCTTTCCTCACCCGCTGTGCTTCTACAGGGCTGCTCATATGCGGAATATAATAAAAACTCACATTCATACTGCCATCAGCAGGAATCAGCTCAAGTTGAGATAAAGATGATCTCTCCGTTTTTTCTTTCAGATGGGCATGCGAGTTTGTTTTATCTGTTATTGCATTGTGTTGTTGTTCTAAAGCCATTTATGCACCATGAATGACTCAAAAAAGATACTGTTAGTATAAACCAACAGTATCTCGAAAAAATGACATTTTAAACAAAATATCAGAACTTTAGCGAAAGGCCAGCACCATAGACCCAACCCGTTTTGGAGTCACTGGCGGTTTGCCAATTGGTCTCTTTACGTCCTTTACTATAGCCATAACCAACATCAATAAAAGGCATGACTCGGTTCTTGACGATTTCATAACGGGTTTTAATCCCTACTTCTGCATCAGCAAGACCTGTTTTGGCGGCATACTTCGACTCATCTCGAATGACCCATTCCATTTCCAGATAAGGCTGCATAATCAACTTTTGAGTCAATAATAAATCGCGCTCAGTTTCGAGTACAAAACGCCATTGCTGATCTTGCCCGAAATAAACATGTGCATCTGTTTCAAAGAAATAAGGTGCCATACCATGTAAACCCACAACACCTTCGAATTGTTCCTTATCTAACTCTCGCTCAGCGTTATAACGGTAATTCACACCGGCCTGTACATCCCAGAAGTCAGCAATATTACGACTATAAAGTGCCGCAAGACTCTGTTCAGACTTTTCTGATTCAGCCTTGGCATAATCCGCAATGATGAATAATTTATTTTCATCGGTTCCAACCCAAGTTTTTAATTTGGATTTGAGCGTGCCCTGTCCATCTTCATCAAGCAGCCATTGTGTATCTAGCTGTGTTGCCTGATAGATTTGTCCACCATGCTCCTTGTAATGGTCAGCATGTTCATCTTTATTTTGTGTGTGCACAGAAACAGTTGAACTCTGATGTTGCGAATGATCCATAGAGGTATTCATTGGCATACTAGATTTGGCTGGCATATCCATTTGCATCATCTGGTCATGTCCTTCATGCGCATACGCAAATGCACTCAAAGAAGTAACCACACCCCCCATCGCCAGTAATTGCGTATAACGCTTCATTTTCGAAGATAGCTTAGTGATTTGCATGGCTCACTCCTTGTGAAGATTGAACAGATGTTGCTGGTACTGCTTTGCTTTCATCAACATTTGCGACAATTAACTTACTCATCATGCCCGCACTCATGTGATACAACAAATGACAATGGATTGCCCATTCGCCAATTTCATCCGCAGTCAACAAAGTTGTAATTGTTTTGCCTGGTGGCACAATAACAGTATGTTTATTTGGCATATCTTGCGGTGCTTGACCATTTTCCAATTGCATAAACATGCCGTGTAAATGCATCGGATGCGCCATCATACTGTCATTGACAAACTTAAGACGAATACGCTCACCATAACGAACGGTTAAAGGCTTAAAGTCAGGATCACTAAATTTCTTCCCATCAATGGTCCAGATATAACGTTCCATGGTGCCGCCCAAACGAATCACCAATTCACGCTCTGCAGGACGGCTATAGCTGTCAGGTTGTGGTTGTAATGATTTCAAGTCTGCGTAACTTAAAGCTTTATGACCTGTTGGTGTTGCAGCATTGGCCCAACCTTGAACAGTATCTGAATTTCCTTTTTCAGGAGAAGCCACCATCTGGTGCTGGCTATGGTCAGAACTTACTGGAACAGACATATCCATCTGAGCATGTGCACTGTGGTCCATATCAGCCATGTTCATCTGCTCATGCGAGCTATGATCCATCGCTGCTTGTTGCGTCGGTGCAACTTGGGCTTTATCCTGTGGCATCTGATGCTGACTATGATCCATATTGGCCATATTCATTGACTGATCTGAGCCATGATCCATGTTGCTCATATCCATCTGACCATGCGAAGCATGATCCATCCCCATATCTTCCATCGTCAATAGTGCACGTGGACGTGCTTTAGGGATCTGAACCTTTTGTGTATTCGGAATCGCGCTATTGTGCAATGAAGCAATTGCAAATCCAGAACGATCAATTGACTCTGCTTCAATTTGGTAATGCGCCTGCTTAGGTTCCACCAACACATCATAGGTTTCCGCTGTACCAATACGGAACTCATCCACTGGAACAGGCTTCACAGGCTGACCATCGGCACTGACCACAGTCATTTTTAAATTTGGAATACGTACATCAAAAAAAGACATTGCTGAGGCATTAATAAAACGCAAACGAACCTTTTCGCCCGCGTTAAAAGCGCCTGTCCAATTCTGCTGTGGTGTTTGACCATTGACTAAATAGGTATAACCCGTCACATCTGCCAAATCAGTTTTGGCCATTCGCATCTGATTCCACATCGAACGGTCTTGCCACGTCGCTTTGAGACCTTGCTGTTTTATCTGTTTCCAGACATCGCCAACAGTTTCACGTTGGTCCTGATAATGCTCAGCAGACTTTTTCAGATTCGCCATGATCTTGTCACTTTCGGTTTCATGGAAATCTGACAACATCACCACATAATCACGTTCAGCCTTTTCATGTGCAGCGACGGGCTGTTTGCCTTTCGGATAAATTACCAAAGCGCCATATAAGCCATCTTGCTCCTGTCCTTTGCTATGTGCGTGATACCAGTAAGTTCCGTTCTGGCGAACTTTAAAACGATACTCAAAACTACCATTCGGTTTAATGCCTTTGAAACCGTTAAAACCAGGCACACCATCCATCAAACCAGGTAACAACAATCCGTGCCAATGCAGTGAAGTGTCTTGATCTTTCAATTGGTTATGCACATGAATGACCGCTTCATCACCTTCTTCAAACTCTAAAAGCGGCGCAATAAATTTGCCGTTTACAGTGATGCGCTTCACTGGTTTTCCAGTGACATTCACCGTGCCTTGATTGATATTCAGATGATATTCTTTAATTGCAGCCAAACTATAAGGTGCAAACAATAGGCTTAAGCTAGCAATGACACCAGCATATATTTTTGAGGACATGATATTTTTCCTAATCTGTTAACTTTTCAAATTGCTCGTTTCTCTGGGATATAGAGAAACAGCCTGTAAAGACAGATCAGGTTCTAGGAGGGCGTAAAATCTCTTGCCAATAGCCAGCAAGATGTCGAGCCTGATAGGCCGTATTAATATGCGTACTGAGCTCTAGAAAAGGTGAAGAGGACAGACTTGGTGTCTGTTGATCCACAGCAAGATTAACCGTTTGGCAATGTGAAGAACTATTGCAGTCCTGACAGTGCACTGTATCTTGCATCATTCCTTCATGACATTTCACAGAATTACCCGAATGGGCATGTGGCATTTGATGATGTTGATCCATCATTTGCTGGTCATGACAAGACATGGTTTGAAGTGTTGTAGAGGTCGTTTGATCAGATTGAAGGGTTTGAACTGCTGCAACAGCCACACTGCTTCCCCCGATGAAAAATATCATCAGGAATACAAACCACAGATGTTTGTATTGCTTGCGGAGTTGCACTTAATATTCCTTGTTTCAATCATCAAAAATTAATTTAGTCTGCTTAGCATAATTTCTTTTATGGTTATACACAATGATCTGTGTGTTTGAATTTCGATAAATTCATCCCCAACCCGCCTCAAACTGCTGTTTTATCAAACGAATCGACACTTCGACATCGATGGGCAAAAACAAAGCAAAATGAAGAAGTTAATGCACAAAAAAAGGACAAAAAATTGTCCTTTTTTCATCATTTTGTTGTGAATATAAACAACTGAAATCATTTTGTTTATTTTAACAACATCTTATCCACCTGCTTATCAACATGGTTATCCACCCAGTTATAAACAAAGTTATCCACAAGCTTATGTGAAAAATAGGATGAAAACACTAAATTTCTGTTGCACCAACTTTTGCCAACTCTGCACGCATTTGGTCAATCACAGTTTTATAATCGGGTTGACCAAAAATTGCTGAACCTGCAACGAACATATCGGCACCTGCTTCGGCAATTTCACGGATATTTGCCGGACCGACACCACCATCAACCTCTAAACGAATATCACGACCACTCGCATCAATAATTTTGCGTGCTTGACGCAGCTTTTCCAAAGTCATCGGAATAAATTTCTGCCCACCAAAACCAGGGTTTACGCTCATCAATAAAATTTGATCCACTTTATCTAAAACGTAATCAAGATGATGTAACGGCGTTGCTGGATTAAAAACCAAACCTGCTTTCGCACCGCCAGATTTGATTAACTGCAAAGAACGATCAATATGATCCGTTGCTTCAGGATGGAAAGTGATAATGTCTGCACCTGCTTCCAAGAAATCACCGATCATACGATCAACTGGTGAAACCATAAGATGCACATCAATCGGTGCTTTAATGCCATAATTTTTCAGTGCCTTGCAGATACCAGCACCAAAGGTTAGATTCGGCACATAGTGGTTATCCATCACATCAAAGTGCACAACGTCTGCACCTGCAGCTAAAACTTTTTCTACATCTTCACCTAAACGTGCAAAATCAGCAGATAAAATCGAAGGCGCAATTAAATAAGGCTTGGACATGGACGACCTGGCAAACTCTGAGAAAATAATGCCTTGATTATAACAAACTTAGACCGCCTAAGTCTGTTACAAAGTCATTATTACGGCATTGCAAACTTGCAACACCACGTTGCATCTAGGCTATTTTTATCTGTTGCAAGCTTTGCTATGTTAATCGTTAGAACAAGAGGATGACTTTGAATGACCAATAGCAGCACTAAAATCACGACAAATGAAGGAAAACGGATCAGTAAACGTTTAGTGAATCACTGGAAGCATAAATTTGAAGTATTAGAGACTGAGCTGCATTCAAAAATTTTCATGCCGACAGCAACGGTAACTCTTACGCCACATGAACAACACTTAGATGTGCTGATTGAAAATCAGCAAGAAGATGTTGCTCGTCTAGAACAGGTGGTTATTGATCATTTAAATCGTATGGCACAACAAGAATTTATTGTTGAATGGCAGCATCATTAAAAAAAGAAGCTCATATGAGCTTCTTTTTTTAACCTGCAACTTTTTCCAGTTAAATTGTATGGATATGGAACTGTAAGCAATCATTTTTAATCCAAAAGCTATCTAATTTTTGAAAAATACCTAATGTCATATCTTTATCAATAAGCCATAACGTTGAAGTTAAGGTGGTATGCTGAAGCGTTCATCCCAAACGACTTGCTAGAAGCGCATTGAAAGCTCATGAAGACTTTCCGCAGCTCGCTTTTTTGCATAAATACATGCATCATTTGGCTCAATTTTTTCAAGCTCCTCTTTGCTAAGATGAAAGTATTCTTCAGCTAAGTGAGTTAGAGAGTTGATTACTCTCTTATCATTGCAATCAAGCTCTCCAAGTGTCCATGCTACATCATATTTTACCCAATCATCTTCATCTTCTATCTTTTCAAGGAGGTAGCCGATATATTTTAAAGATGAATTCTGTCCCATGAAGCGAATAGCAGTGACGATGACCCTACGCACAAAAGCATTTTTATGAGCTTTGAAAGCCTCAATTATTTTGTGTGAATCTTCTGTCGACTTAAGATCAGCAATTTCTCGTGATAAAGATATAATGTCTATTGGAAATGCAATTTCAGACATTCCAAGAATTTTTATTTTGTAAGTTATTCTAATTCTCTTTATTAACTCAGCCATGGGTACTAAAGCTCCTACCTACAGTTATATGGCATAACTACCATATAATTTAAAAAAGATATCGCACAGTTTTACTTCTAATTTAGCAGTATTATTCTACCCAACAATTTAACCCACATAATCAAACAGGCTACAAAATAGTCTTACTGCTTTTCTAACTGAATCGCATGAAATTGCAGATGATCATCAATAAAACTTTGAATAAAGTAATAACCGTGGTCATAACCCTTATGTAAACGCAAAGTCAGATGTTGGCCAACATCCAAGCAGGCTTGTTTAAAGTTTTCAGGGTTTAATTGATCATAAAACTGATCATCCACACCTTGATCAATCAAAATTTCATCGAAAATTCGGCCGTTTTGTTGAACCAATGCAGTCGCATCATGCGCTAACCATTGCTGTTGATCTGCTCCTAGATATTGGCTAAATGCCTTTTCGCCCCAAGGACAAATACTTGGTGCACAAATCGGAGCAAAAGCAGAGACTGATTTAAATTGGTCAGGATATTTAAACGCCAAGGTCAAAGCACCATGCCCACCCATCGAATGTCCAAAGATACCAATTTGACTTTCGATGATTGGAAACTCTTGTAATACATGGGCATACAGTTCATCTACCAAATAAGATTCCATTTGGTAATGTTCAGCCCAAGGCTGTTGCGTCGCATTGATATAAAAACCTGCGCCTTGCCCAATATCCCAATGATCCCCTTGTGCAACACCTTCACCGCGTGGAGAAGTATCAGGCGTAATCAAAATCAGACTTAATCGAGCAGCCATCCGTTGGGCATGTGCTTTAATGGCGAAGGTATCTTCAGTACAGGTTAAACCTGCCAGATAAAACAAGGCTGAACATGCTTTTCCTTCTAAGGCAGCAGGCGGTAAATATACCCCAACCTTGCTCGTCCCTTTCAGATGTTGAGATTCAAGCTGATAAATCCGTTGCTCACCCTCAAAACAACGATTTTTTTGCAGTAGCTGCATGTTCATCATCCTGTGTTTTTGTAAT
The DNA here is from genome assembly GCF_023702675.1 of Acinetobacter sp. C26M. Classification (NCBI taxonomy): domain Bacteria; kingdom Pseudomonadati; phylum Pseudomonadota; class Gammaproteobacteria; order Moraxellales; family Moraxellaceae; genus Acinetobacter; species Acinetobacter sp. C26M. The sequence continues at coordinate 736,502 of NZ_CP098478.1, read as the reverse complement.
ATCTGTGGTTGCTATATTCTGTGTTGGGAATAAATACGGCTCCAGCTGCGGTAGCATGAGTTCCATATTACGTCCCATAGACCATTGTGGTTCAGAAGGCTCTACACCTTGTGCCACCTCCCACTTGGTCACGGTTTGTTTGGCTTGCTCAAATGCTTTTTTCATTGAATATTGTTCACGCATTGCCAAATCAAAGAATGCTCGACCAAAATAAGTATAGTCTGCCTCATTGTTACAGCCAAACGAGGTTTTATCCGCAGCAGAAGCGGTAATAATTAAGGTATCAGGTGATTGCAATGCTGGAATAAAGCTACCTGAATAACAGGCTGAAATCACGATCACTCGCCAACGAATCCCAGATTTATCCAGTGTTTCTCTTAACCATTTTGGATCAACTTGACCTAAATCCAAGGGCGCATTTTCAATTTCAAAATGATTACGTTCACCATGTGAAGTCATATACAGAAACAACACATCGCTATCACGATTCATTTGCTGACCAATACGGCGTAAAGCCAATTCCATACTGGTTTTAGATGCAATTGGCACCTCTAAACGCGTCGCTGGATTATTAATCAGCATAATAGAACGACCAAATGTTCCAAAACGCGTATCAAACTGCTCTCTTATACGCTCAATTTCAGATTTAAACACATCCACATAGCTATCGCCTGCCACACCCATAAAATACCAGTGGCTTTTAGCAATATCACCATATTGAATTTGATCAAGTGCTTTATCTAGCAAATGGCTTTGTGCGTAGAAAGCATCTTCGGCAAAACTAGGCGGTGTTTCTTCGACTTTCCAAATCGGCTGATCTTTCACTGAAAGTTGCCAAACCACCATGGTCGCAATGGTTGCTACAAAAACTAAGGCACGTTCCCACCACGGCCAGTTTAAGGCGCGTGAAAAAACCCAAATGACAGCCAGACTTTGCCAAACAAATAGCCCCACAAACAATGGCGGTAAGAAACCGTTATAAATACTATCAGGAATAAAGTTGAGATAGCCATTTGAGCCAAGATACTGAATGATGCATTGTAAAAGCAAAATATTGGTATCAAGTACTAACCACAACAACGCAGGCACCAACATCAAACGCGGTTGGTTCATACGTTGCGAAAGGAAAATACCCACAATGAGGGCAATAAAAGGCCAAAGTGCGTAACCAATCAAACCTTGCGAGTTAAACTCTCCGACTTGACCTGCCACTAACCAGCTATACAAAGAGTTAGTACAGCCTCCGAGAATACCCCAGATAATGAGTTGGGTAATTGAAGGATGTACTACCCGTAAGGAGCGACGAGACCCCAAGAACAACCACATTCCAGCAATTTGGTTACTTTTAAAATCATGCCAGATATTGATGGAGGGTTTAAGGTCTATCATAAAATTCTTCGGGAGTTTCTCTTTTCAAGCCTAAACTGAAAATATGCCATTCTCATTCTAGTCATGGAATGGACAGTACTTTTCCTAAAAAACGCGATGCGCGACTGTAGTGTAAGCTCGACAAGAATTTTTTAGCAATCATGCTTTTGCACTATATCACAAATCTTTACTGAGCATTGACGCAAGCCAAACAATCATCTCATTTTGAGTTAAATTTTACCTTTTGGAAAATATGCATCAAAACGACATGCATCACCTAGCCATTGATGATCAGGCGTTTGATTTGCCAGATAAACTGCATGTCTTGGACGTTTCACAATCACGCGCTTGGCAATCTGTTGCGCTAAATGCAATAGCTGATCACCTAAATCCATTTCCCCATCTTCTGGCAATAACATATGCAATAATTGCATCTGCTTTTTGACTTGTGCCTGTTTCTTTACAGCCTGCTGATTTTGATCACGCTGCGGGAACATTGGATCTAAATACACCACATCCACCTGCTCGCCTTGCTGACCCAACTGCTGTAAATAAGTATTTGAATCTGCAAAGACTAGTTGAATCCGCTGCATAGATGTTTGTAGGAAAGGATCTTGCTCAGCATGGGCTTTACTATATTCCAGTAACACAAACAGAATCGGATGACGTTCAACCAAACGTACATCTGCACCAAGATAGGCCATGAGTAAACTATCATGACCTAAGCCAGCAGTCGCATCAATTAATGTTGGCTTCTCACCCAGTTGACAGGCTCTGGCAATCATTTCAGATTTTAAACTGGCTCTTTTTAGACGAGGAATTTCCGCGCGCCAATCAGGTTGCATTTTCATCCCATTGGCTGCGAGACTAAGCCCGTCTTCATCCAAAACCAATGCCATGTCAGGATTCAAACGTAAAAACCGTGCATTAATTTTTTCAACCACCTGCCCGTTGAGCTGTACATTCAGCTCAGCCAAACGTGTTTGCAATTGCAGAAATTGCTGCTCACATTCCGCTGGACACCAACATCGCATTTGCATTACCAATGCACCCAACCTGTCCACCATGTTGCCAAGATAAATAAGCCAAACACAATACGATAGTATGCAAATGCGGTGAAGTCATGCTTAGATACATAACGGATCAAAGCGCGAATCACCACCAAAGCTGAAACAAAGGCAACAATGATTCCAACAGCTAACACTGCCATATCATTACTGTGCAACTCATGGCGCATCTTGTACATATCTAATAAGCCTGCACCCATCAGCACTGGAATCCCTAAAAAAAAGGAAAACTCAGCTGCCGCTTTGCGTGATACGCCTAAAAATAATGAGCCAATAATGGTCGAGCCTGAGCGAGAAGTCCCTGGAATCAAAGCCAAACACTGAATCAAACCGATTAAGGTCGCTTGTTTAAAACTGAGATCATCCACTTCTTGAGTAACGATCTGATGTGGGCGACGCTCTGCCCATAAAATAATAAAGCCACCGACAATCAAGGCTATTGCAACAGTAATCGCATTAAATAAATAAGCCTTGACCACATCACCGAAAGTCAAACCAATAATCACAATTGGAATCGAGGCAATAATCAGATTCAGGCTTAAACGGCGGCCTTGCTCTTGTCCTGTGAGTGCACCAATCAGCGCCCCCCACAATTTACCCCAGTATTCATAAATAACCGCTGCAATCGCACCAATCTGAACAGCCACGGCAAACATATCTCTTTTTTCAACAGTCCAAAAATCAAGTAATTGACCTGTTAAAATAAGATGCCCTGTACTTGAAATCGGTAGAAACTCAGTAATCCCCTCTACCAAACCCATGATCGCTGCTTTAAATAGCAATAAAAGATCCATAATTAACCTTAATTCGCCTTACCTTGTTCTGGAATTTTTTTCCAAGCATCATCACGTAAGTACACTGGCAATGCATGTTCAGCATCTACCCATTTTTGTTGTGCAGCGTAAACGCGTGCAATCGCTGCAATATCCTGTGCTGTTGCCTTGATGTCTACATTTAACGTGTGCGCATTGGAAGCCGCTTCTGAGTCTATTTCAGTTGGCTTAATTAATTCTGAACCAGAACCAATTACGGTAAATTTACAATATGCAGACGCTTGCTCATAACCTAATAACTTTTCATCATCAATCGCCTGCATCATGCCCTGCTCATCAAGACTAAAATTGGCAATATAGACTTCTTGCATACGTGCATCGAGAACAGCCGTCACCTGCTCTAAGCCATTGAGACGATAGGCCGCCTGTGCCAAAGCCTGTAGACTTGATACAGGAATCACTGGTAAATCCTGAGACCACGCGAGTGCCTGCGCTACAGCCGCATTGATACGAACACCACTAAACGAGCCCGGTCCACGACTAAATGCAATTGCGGTTAAATCCGCCAATTGAGTTTTTGTTTGTAGTAAAGCTTGTTCGGTTAAAGGCAGAATCGTTTGGGTTTGTGCTTTAGTCCGCTCATCCAACTGAAAATACAGCTCTTGAGTATCATCAATTAATGAAACCGAACACTGCTCATTTGCAGTTTCCAATGCAAGCAACTTCATGCAAAAACCTTAGCGAAAAAAGAGATAAAAAACGTCGAGTATGATACTCCACTCAAACGCGATAGGCGAGTTATTGTCTTTTTATTGCCATAAAAAAGCCAAGCATAAACTTGGCTGATTAATTTGAAATGATTAGAACTGAAACGGCTCTAAATCTAAGAATTTTTTATAATGTTCCGCATAATGTAAGGCACTTAAACGTAATCGTGCAGCGCCCTGCTCATCCAATGTTTTCACCACTTTACCTGGTGAACCCATCACTACAGAATTATCTGGAATCACTTTCCCTTCAGGAATCAGTGCATTCGCGCCAATAATACAGTTCTTGCCAATCACTGCATTATTGAGGATTACAGCATTCATACCAATTAAGGAATTATCACCAATCGTACAACCATGCAGCATCACCTTATGTCCAATCGTGACATATTCGCCAATATTTAACTCAATACCCGCATCGGTATGCAGCACTGCATTTTCCTGAATATTGGAAAAGTTGCCAATTCTTATCACATAATTATCGGCACGAACCACAGCACCAAACCAAATACTCACCTGACGACCCAATTCTGCTTGACCAATTACTGTTGCTGTTGGAGCAACCCAACCATCCCAAGGTTCATGTAACGCTTTTGGACTCAAGCCCTGATAGGTATACATCATGATAAATAACTCTTAAAAAATTAGAATTTAGATAAACCAAAATGAGGCGGATTCACCAAGAATGGCCAATTTTTTTGATAGCCCAACCCATATTGAAATAAAGAAATTAACATGCGAGCTGTAAGTCCCCACACAATTTCACTTTCTACCTGCATACTTGGAAAATAAAGCGACTGTCGTGCCAAGCGAACTTCATAAGGCAAAGGGGGAGCATCCATCAACTCTTGTAATGGCGCAAAAAAAATTCGATCAATTTCTGTAGGTTGAGCAATTAAATCGACTTGAGCGGGTATTAAGCCCACAATGGGTTTGACAGATAAACCACTTCGTGCGCGCTGTATGGGTAAATCACCCAAAAGTTTGACATCAAATGGATTCAGCGCAGTCTCTTCCTGAGCCTCACGCAAAGCAACGACGATATTACTGGTATCACTTGGGTCACGTTTTCCCCCAGGAAAAGACACTTCTCCTGCATGTTGAGACAGCTGCATAGAACGGCGGGTTAGTAAAACTTTTGGTTGAATTTCTTGGGTAATTGCAATCAAAACTGCAGCATCCGCCTGCTGGATTCGTTTGGAAAAACGCAACCGTTGTTGTAAAAGCTGTATTAACGATGGTTCTTCCATATGACTCTTCTCTTTTTCTCTTTTTCCTTAATCAACATCATAGCCGAATTTTTCAGTGCAATCATAGATCATGATGCGAAGTCATCAAAATTCAGTTATGCTGAGCTATCTCTACAGCCGATGATAATTATGAGCTTTTGCGTTGCATGTGGACATCAGACTGAAGCAAAAATTCCACTAGGTGATCATAAATCAAGACTTGTCTGCACTCATTGTGGCAACATTCACTATGAAAATCCCAAGGTCATTTGTGGCGCATTAGCACTGTGGGACGATAAAGTTTTGCTGTGTCGTCGGGCAATCGAACCTCGCTATGGTTTATGGACTTTACCTGCAGGTTACATGGAACTATTTGAAACCATGGAGCAAGGTGCTGCAAGAGAAACTCGCGAAGAAGCTGAGGCTGAAGTTGAGATCGAACAACTATATTGTATGTACAATATTCCGCGTATTGGACAAATTTATGTACTTTTTAAAGCACAATTAAAACAGGGCTTGTTCGGTGCTGGTGAAGAAAGCATTGAATGCCGTCTATTTGAAGAACATGAAATCCCTTGGACAGAACTGGCATTTCCTAGTGTAGAACAGACACTTAGACATTATTTTTCTGATCGTAAAAATGGCGAATTTCCAACACATTTAGAAACGCTAGGGACAAGACTAGATCATACAGGCTAAATAAAAAGACCGCATCTGCGGTCTTTTTATTTTTACTTATGACTTTATTTTAATGGCATTACATGCTGGGATTTTTTGATCCGCAATTTTAATACTCACTGTACCAGATGCACGTTTCGCCAATGCACGCTCTTCATCAGTTGGCTTCACATATGCATTCCTTGCTGTATCATCTGCTAACTCATCATAAACTTTTATATATGATGCCTGAGCTGCAGCATAAAAATTTGCCCAAGGTACAGTACTATTAGAAAAATCTGTTAGGTTAATTCCCGTTGCTTGTCCATTTAATAAATTATGAATATTGATTTTAGCCCCGGTAGTTTCCGTGAGGTTCAAACCAAACATATTGCCATCAAGCATTCCAAACTTTGGATTAGACAAAATCATACGTACTGTAATTGACTTATCATTTGTTGAAAATAATGTCGCACCAGTTGTACCAATACGATATTGTGTTTCACCAAATTCATCTGTGATTGTACCATCTGCATTTTTTGTCTGTGTTCTTGCACAATTACCTGACATATCTGTGGAGGTAGAATCTTTTTTAATATCAGTACGAATATCACCATGCTCATCAATCATAATTCCGATATCGACTGCAGGAAATGTTGTATCTTTATTAAATTTAAATGTCAAAGTTGCATACAGTGGAAAAAGGTATGGTTTTCCAGCTTTAACATTCGCCTCAGTCTGGAAAATATTTTTGTCTAAATAACTTGCTGGATTCACTCTAAAAATATCAATGGTTCCTTTATAAGCATTACCATCAATCGTTTGCTGCCACACACCTAAGCGACTACTATCAACCGTGTCCGTATCCTTGGCTTTTACCAACTGTTTATAAACTGCTTCTGTACCAGCAATCGTATTGCCATTCATCAATTTACCTTGATTAATCAGTACATCATCTACTGCATTTGCAGTTAAGCTTAAACGTAAAGGTTGGTTTGAATTTATATCTTGGCTAATAGAATTAAACCACGCATTTTGCGCATTAATCTGCATCTTAATTGGTTTAACCTTGGTTGTTAGAATATATGGCAACGTTACATAATTACCTATTAGCGACGCAGAACCACGCCATTGTTGACCAGAACCAAGTGTGTAACCCTGACGGTCAGAGAGTAAAAAGAAACGTCCCATAGAATGTAATAAGCTACTGCTTGCCTTCATACAATCCAAATAGACGGCTTTATTACACCCAAAGAAACCATCTGGTCGTACGCCACTACCACTCAGGGTCTGAGTAACCGTACCATCGCTACCTGCTTTGTAAATTGGTAAATCTGCTTGCCAAATTCCGGCATTGCTCAAATTTAAAAGTTGAGTCACCATTGTAAAGGCTTGCTCATTAGAAACAGGGCTTACATCCAACCAAGGTTTCAAAATATCAACATATTCACCACTCGCGAGTTCAGCAACCCCAACATCTTTGCTTATAGCAGATAATTTCTGCTTTTTCTCATCACTAATTGCTGTTGGTTGAATATCTCCTACAACATTATGGTCTTGCTCTAGTCCAACACTTTGAAAAATTTTCACTAATGCCATAGCAACACGTATGGTTTCATCATTTATATTTAATGAAGCTTGTTTACCCGTAAGAGCAGCAGCGAAGTCTATAACACGGATACGTGGATACAATGCTAATTTAATTTTAGAAATATTATCTAACTGAATAGTGCCTAAACTAATTTTTCGAGGACTCTGGGCACCTTGAATATAAAAAGTAACACTGTCGCCTAATTTACAAGCGCCTGTAACAATATTACCATCCAATTTTGTTGCAAAGTGATTGACCTTATCACTACTACAATCAAAGTTTAACCCAGCAATAGGATAGTCCAATACAAACTGTAGACAATCATCTGCTGTCACATTACAACTCGTATTCGAGGTAACCCCTGTTACACCTTTTGTTGGATCTTCATTGATTTTACTACTTTCACCACCACAACCATGTAACAGAATAGCCAAAGTTGAAAATGCAAATGGCAATAATATTTTTTTGTTCATCATTGGTTAATCCTATCCATGATTACTGTAAAACAGAAATTTTTATCTGTCCTTGATTTGAAAGTTCTTGTTCAGAAACATCAACGGCTGATGCTAATGGGGTCATCAGCATATAATGGACACCTTCCGGTACTTTTATCACACCTTGGATACCTGAATGTTGTAACACAGTCGCAGCAGTTGCACTATTTTTAAATCCACTCACACCTTCTTCAATACAGCCCTTATCATCTAAGAATACAACTAAAGGCCAGTAATAAACTGGTTTTTGAGTGTTAGAAGCATATGAATCAATTTGCATATATTGAATTGAGGGAGCCAGTTTGACCAATTCATATTCAAACTTTTCCTTAAGTGGCTTGCGAGGCCAAAGCCCAACATCTTTTTTCAGTGCAAGTGTTTTGATCGACTTCTTATAACCATCTAAAAAACAACGATCATTTTCAAAGGCAGCTTTTAAATCTTCACTCGATAAACGCACATAGGTCCCTGATAAAGCTATTGAAGCTGCCGACTGTTGCGAACGATTCAACAGTTTATCTAGAACTGAACGACTCACTCCTTTTTTACGTTCAATCGTCTCCAAACGACCTGTGCCATCAGGCATGGTATAAAAACGTTTTTTACCATCTAAATTAAATTCTTGATTTTCTAAATATTCATTATTGACATAGTCAACACCATCAATCTGATTAAATCCAACTGCTGAGGCAACTTGATTTGAAGAAATTGGAGCACTTTTAGTTAATGGTACTTTTTCTACAACTGTTGGTGCTTTTTCAATTGTTGGTATCTTTGTCGGTAAGGAGCTTGAAGATGCCCGAGTCTCATTGAATTTCTTCGCTTGTGTTGAAGATTTTGTTTCAGAATCCTTATTGATCATCTTCATTGCTTTAGATGAATCAGCTGCTTGCTCAATAACTTTGGGCACTATTTTAGGCTGTGAGACTTCTGGCTCAATTATATTTTTTGTAATTGTACTCTGTTGAGCTTGCTTGGTTTGAAGTGACTTAGGCGATTCTACCGCCCGTTTCTGTTCAAGAGGTACAATTACTCTCTCTATTGTGTTGGTCTTATCAATAGTTGGTTGCGATGTTTTTTCAACATGAAGTTCCTGTTGCTGCTTACGAGGCTCTGCTTCTTTTTTCCCCAATTTCATAGGCACAACCATTGGACGACCATCTGGACCAATAATCGTATAGAAACCATCCGCATAAACAGTCGAGACACTTGATACCATTAAAAATAATAATGAAATAGCAAGTGCTGATTGTTGAGTCCTTTTATTTTGCATTACCATCGAGTTCTGTAGTTAATTCCAAGTAAAGTTACTTTTGTATTTGTTTTCACATTTAAGCCAGCATAAGGGTTTAATAACAAGTTATCGACCCCTGTTTTATTGGATAGACTACTTGTATTTGCAGGAATATCATCACGACTACGTAAGAAACCAATAGATAAATCGATATCTGTATCCTGATCAAAACGATATCCAAGACCTAGACCAAATAATTGTGCATTATTAATCGGTACCATCGTATTTCGTTTATCGTCAGGGATTGAACTAGTTCGAGGTTCATAACCCATACGTAACTTCAAACGATCTGTTGCAGAGTACTCAAAGCCAATCCCCCAACGCCAAGAAGACTGAAATTTTAATGGTAAAGCCAGTGATCGATCCGTTACGTCTGCTGACAATAATTTAGCAACTTTTAATAGTGAAATTTGCCGATCGAATTCAAATCTAAACTTATCCCATGCCGAGAAATCCGTCCATCCCAAATCAAAATTCATTTGTAAATCAGGAAATATCTTATACTTAATCCCAGCTTTAAAATGTTGCGGATATTTAAAATCCATTGCTAATAAACCAGACTCAACGGCAGGCGCATAACTTGGGAATCCTAGAATTGCCGCCAGAATTTGGCCTGTTGCAGATGAGTTTAATCCCGCAATCAAATCTCGAGGTGCTTGGGCCACATTAATTAAGTATTTCCCATGCAAACGCATTTTTGCTTCACTCTGATAAACCATACCGAAACTAAAATCATCCGTAGGTTCCCAAAGCAAGCCTAAGTTATAGCTTGGGCTTAATGACTGCTCAAGTGATACATCTAAAGCACCAACTTTACTAAACGGGTTCATTCCCTCTTTAGCATTACACATACCAAAAAGTAACAAATCCGTAATAATATCGCCATTTTCTTTGAATGGTCCACAGACCACCTCATCAACCATACGTAATACCCCAATTAACTCATTAGGGAAACGTAAATCAGTTTTCATCGCAATGGCTTGGTAGGACATTCCAAATGATGCCCCTAGATATAGATTATCATTTACCTGATAACCAAATGAAGGCGACAAATAAGTAATACGTTCTAATGCAACCTGCTGTCCCATATAGTTACTTGGATTACCATCTTCGGCACCAAAACCAGCAACAAGCGGTGCATAAATAGCCGTTGCGTAAGTTACTTTAGAGCCAGGAGGTTTATAAGAAATACCTGCCGTCGGCGCAGCTAAAGGCGAGTTCGGTCCTAAATCTACGATTTTCTTTAAAACAGGTACATAAATACTGGCATATTCAACATCACCACTCACAGTACCTTTAAAATCAGTACAAATATTTGCATCGACTTCTGGACCGTCATTACATACAAGTGGATCATCTGAATAACCAAAGACGTTATACCCACCTGGTGCTGAATAATCCCGTTTAATTGCAAAATTAGCCAGAATCCCCTGCACATCTGTTTGCAAACCATCTAATTTAGCAAGTGCGGCAGGGTTAAAGTGAACTGCGCTAATTCCAGGAGGGTCCGCAGTAACAGCATTACCTAACGCCAAAGAACGTAAATCTACCGATAAGTCTTGTCCGAGTTGTGCATGTGTGGCACTCGATAGCCCAGCAAAAAAGATTGCTATCGTTAATGGACATAATTTAAGGTGTTTCACCATTATTACATCTCCTTAACGAACTTTTTTACCAAAACCTATGATATCAAGCGGGAAAGATAAACCTAATGAAACATCAGGTGCATCCTCAGTTAGACCAATCCCTACAGTACCATTTACAATTGTCTCTGGAGATACACGCACGCCCAAAGCAAATGACAACATTGCACTACTTTGATCGGCAGATTGGTAGCTCGAATTATCCTTAAAATAGAATTTCGCCCCAGTATTGAAGCTTTGTTGATATGACATAGTCAAAGACACATCATAGTTAAAGGAGTAAGCAAAACCAAAAGAGAATCCACCACTTAACCCTGGATCAAAACTTTCCAAGATCCTCTCACCACGAAGCTGGTTTAAACCAGACTCTTTTAGACCGTAACTTGTAGAAACTGAGGCAAATAACACTACAGGATCGATATATTTACGTGTACTCGCACCAGCGCCAACAGAATAATATCCCTTACCCGTTGATAACTCAGTGGCACCTACTTCATAAGGGCTATCGCCAGTTTTAGATGATAGGCTTCCGAATAAAACTAATGGCAAACGCCCTTGTTTTAAAGGAAATGGCTCCCAACGTGCGCCAAAATTAATATCACCTAAGCCAGCCGTTGTTTGATCGTTCAACAGATCTTTTTTTGCCACAAAAGGCAATGAAGCAGATAATGTCACATTGTCCAATAAACCATACTGAACCGTAAACGTATTGGTTAAAGTGTGATTTGCATCCTCTTCTATGCGCAATCTCGACAGTGAACTATTGCTATCATTTAATGCTAAATCAAGACGGCTATCACGATAGTAGGTATAGTCCAAATCATAATAAGACGAAAAAATACCTTTCTTAATTAATGAATATTGACGTTCATTGGAAGTGAATACTTCTTGTAAATTTGTTTCTTGAGTTGCATCACTTTCTTTTTTCTGTAAAGCACTCGCAGCCTGATCAGCCTGACTTCCTTCAGCAACCGAGCTAGTTTCCACAACTGGATTTGCTGAATGTTCAGCAACCGCATTCCCCTGTCCTTCCGCTGCCGACACTTGATCTGCACCAGATGCTACAGAGTCAGTAGTAGGTTGTTGTTCTGCTGCGTAAAGTGTTGATGTGATCGCACTTAAACTTAAGGCTAACACACTCATTCTCATCCATGTATGATTCATTTTACTTTGCATCCTATTACATTAATTTTACTGATTTTTATAAACTTACTTCCGCTTGTAATATAAGCGCATATAGGTCGTAATTGGTTGGTTATAAGTTGCTGACTTAGGATCGGCATCCAATACTCTACGCATCGTTGAAGCCTTATCGGCAAGGCGCTCCAATTTTTGAGTTGGAAACTGAATTTCAGCAAGGGCATAGCGATTTACTGTTGCGTCCTCTACATGACGCATATCAGCATCTTGCAATGCTAATAAGCTCTTTTGATATTGCTGAGGAATATCAACAATAAATAATGTATTGTTATCCCAAATTTCTTTAAATCGATTTTCATCGAAACTAATATTTCCTAATGCAGGATCTGCAACATAAACCCTTCCATCTTTATACGCTTTATATACTACAAAATGTTTAAAGCCAGCATAGGTAATAGGAACAATCGCTGGTTGTTTCAACGAGGTAAGATCAGAGAATTCCCCACGATAGCCGCCACTATTAATCCCTAAAGCAGAGACAAAACGCTTCATATCCAATAAGGAGAAACTTCGACGCTCGATAATACGCTGATACTCTCCATATTGGAGTAGACCGCTCATTGTTTGCTGTTCAGTTAATTGTAAACCGCCATAACCATTTAATAAGGTCGTTAATGCAGCGGAACCACAGCTATAATCATAAGCTTGGCGTACAATTCCACGGAATTGCTCCTCTACAGCCGGTTTAATCACAACTGCTTCACGATGGTTTCGTGTAAACGAGGGGTTACGAGAATCCAAAGTTTCTGTATAGAATACAGTCCCTTCTGGTTTTTTTTCTATTTCAAAGGCTTGCGTTGTAAAGTAATACATCAATGCCGAGCCTAAAGCGATCTCTAACATAAGTCTCTTTTTCTAACAATGGCAGCACTTGCCTTATTCATTTTATTTTTAGTGTCTACGACACTCCATCCCTGCAAGTTGAAGATACCTTTTTTTATAAAAAAATACATCTTTTTTTTAGTTTTTTTTGACGGAATGTTATTTTTTTTATAAATAAGCCCACAATTAAACAATTCCATTCTTTAATGAAACTTTTTTACAACAATGAATTATTTCTAAGACTTGAAAAAATAGAAAATTAATCTATTAAACTTTGTTATCGATTTTGCAAATAACTCGTTCGTTAATTTATTTATTGGCATTTTACTTAAATAAAAACAAAAAAAGCGCTTTATGCGCTTTTTTTGTTTTGGTAACAGATTAGTGACCAGAAATTGTAATTGCTGTACCCGTCGTATCACCACCAAAAGTATGAGATGGATTGTAATAAGTACGCATACCTTGAACTTCTACATCACCAATTGATGCAGCAGTAGCACTACCTAAATGAACACCCTTAATATAAACGTCTGTTCCAGGACTTGTTGTGCCTGTCACAATTTTCAAGAAGCCAGCATTCGCAGCGCTTTGACCATAAACACTCACTTTAGCATCTACAGACAAATCCGCACCACTTGCATCAGCAACTTTGATACTATCAAGACGAATTTCACCAGCAGCAGTAGTCGTTACGCCTGTCGCAATCGTAGCACCATTTGTAGAGTTATCTAAAATACCAAGATCTTTAATTTCTAAACCACCAACCATTTTGGTATTTAATACGATCATCGCACCTTGAGGAGCGGCACCCAACTGAATATTTGCATTCATTTGGCCAGTTTTTAAAGTTAAACCAGATAAAATTGCATTATAGTTAGCAGTATCATTACCACGACGAATGCCTGTACCAGAAGCACCTGCTGTACCAGTATTACCACCAGTTGAAGCAGAAACACCAATTTCACCGATTTTGATATCTAAACCTGATACTTTTGCAGCAACATTCAAGAATGCTGTATTACCAGTACCCGTACCAGCATCTGAGTCAATACGAATATCTGCTAAATTGCCAGTTGCTAACATACGTGATGTATCATAGCTACCAGTACCCACGCCATTCGCATCAACTGCTTCCGGAGCCGAGATTTTAATATTATTGACAATAATCGCACCAGCAGTTGCCGAACCACCAGTAATCGTAGGGTTTGTTGGACTAGATGTACCACCGCCAATTGTTGCGCTAGTAGCTAAACCATCATTATCATGAATTAAGACTTTATCGATTTCAATTTTTGAAATTCCGATACCAAGATTAATACCATCTTGACCTGTTGCAGCGCTTAGTGCAGCATCATCCATTGACTGCAAAGCCATTGCATTTGCGCTAATCGCCATTGAAGAAACTAAAGCTAGTTTAGTAAACATTTTCATTGAGCACTCTCCCAAGAGCATTTATTTTTTGACTTACACTACTCTAAACTGTCCACGGTCGTTTTATTCTTAAATGACAACTTGAACTTCCAATCCTTGAGTAGTTCGCTTAGCAATTACTAAATTACCTGTTTGTTATTTTATGTTCAACTCCTGTTAACTGCTTTTTATCCACAAACCGACAAACGGCATATAAAACACTCAACAGCAACTATTTTAAAAAAATATTACAACAATATGTAATTATTGATGATTTTTATCATAATTTTTTGAACATCAAATCTAAACTCTAATCTATTCACCATTTATCGTCGCTAAAGTTCAGATCGGAAGTGTTAACAATAATGCTTTATTTATACTAATTTGATAAATACATCATTTATTCCATCTACGCAATCGAACCTTAGAAACATCAGTTTTTTAATCAAACAGCAGGCTAAACATAAGTTTGATATTTTTGAATGTAGTACAATTTCGCTCTCTAAATGCAGCGCAAGTATTCCCTTTTTATGTCTTATTTTCAGCAAAAGCTTAATACGCAACTCACTTCTGCATTTGAGCTTCTGTCCCGACTGTATGATTTAACTGGATTGGTTTATTTGCATGACCAAGGCACACCTGTCATTGCCTTTTTACCTCAAGTTTTTTTAATTTTTCAACAAGCTAAGCTTCAGCAATTTCAACAAATACAATTCAATCAATATAGACGCAACAATGAAGCAATTTCACTGATAGAGTTTTCTAAGTTTCACCACGCGCCAACATCTAATCGTAATAATAGCTTTAATGGTGGATACATTGGCTTTTTTAGCTATGACTATAGTGCCGATCAATTCATTGAGATTGATGCACATCCACAGCCAAGTTTTTTCTTGGGTCAATACTCAAGCTTTTTAAAATTTCAAGAAGATGCTTGGTACTTTTATAGTAATGAAGATCAAGCTGAGTATATTTATCAAGAAATTTTGAATCGGGTCAATGAGCCCAAACAAATGCCAGCACTTTCTTTAGACAAACAATGCCGTCCTCGTTGGTCTAAATCTGAATATTTAAATGCTTTTCATCAAGTACAGGAATACATCAAAGCAGGTGATTGTTATCAAATTAACCTCACTCAAGAATTTACAGCACATGTACAAGGTTCTCTCTTAAGCCGTGCTAATGATTTATGGGAACTCACCCAAGCACCTTATGCTGGTTATCTCAAAATCAACGATTTTGAATTGCTTAGTTGCTCTCCTGAGCTCTTCATTGAGTTTAAAAACAATCGAGAAATTAAAACGCGCCCAATTAAAGGCACGATGCCACGCTTTGATGATCCACAGCAAGATCAGATCTCAAAGGACAAACTCAGTCAATCTGAAAAAGATCAGGCAGAGAATGTCATGATTGTAGATTTGCTCCGCAATGACTTGAGTGTCTATGCGGAAACAGGCTCTGTTGAAACAACCAAATTATTTGAAATTGAAAGCTTTAATCAAGTTCATCACATGGTCAGCGAGATTACCGCGACCTTAAAAGCTGAAATCAATCCAATGCAAATGTTATTGTCTGCACTACCCGGTGGTTCAATCACAGGTGCACCGAAGATTCGTGCCATGCAAATCATTGAAGAATTAGAAGGTGCGCCGCGTGGTGCTTATTGTGGCAGCTTAGGTTATTTTAATTTCGATGGTACAGGTAGTTGGAATATCTTGATTCGCAGTATTCAAAAATATCAAAATCAATTATCCATGTGGGCGGGTGGTGGCATCACCATTGCTTCTGATGCAGAAGCAGAGTATCAAGAATGCTTTGATAAAATTTCTGCCATGCTTGATTTGCTCAATACATGGCAGAGATCTGAACAATAAGACTCAATACAGATTTATAAAATTTGTGTTTTAAGCGTATCGACTAAACGCTGGTTTTGTTCATCTGTACCAATCGTGATACGCAAGAATTGATTAATGCGCGGCTTATTGAAATAACGCACAATAATCCCCTGTTCACGCAATTGTTGAGACAACTGAGCAGCATCATGTTGCGGATGTGTAGCAAAGATAAAATTGGCTTTCGAAGGTAATACCTCAAAGCCCAAGGCAGTGAGGTCAGTCACTAATTTTTCTCGGCTCTCAATCACTTTGGCACATTGCGCTTCAAAATAAGCTTGATCTTCGAATGAAGCTACGGCGGCGGCTATTGCAAAACGATCAATTGGATAGGAGTTAAAACTATTTTTGACTGCTTCAAGTGCCGCAATCAAATGTGCTTGTGCAATGGCAAAACCAACGCGTAAGCCCGCCAGTGAACGAGACTTAGATGTCGTTTGGCAAACCACTAAATTTTCATAGCGATTGACCAATTGCACCGCAGACTCAGCACCAAAATCGACATAGGCTTCATCAATCACGACCACACGATCTGGATTTGCCTTAAGCACCTGCTCAATCTGTGCTAATCCTAATGCAATGCTGGTTGGCGCATTTGGATTAGTAATGATGATCCCGCCATTTTCCTGCTCATAATCCGATACATCAATTTCGAATTTTTCATTCAAAGGAATCTGCTTGGTTTGCGTTGCAAAAAATTGGCTATAAACAGGATAAAAACTATAGGTAATGTCGGGATAAAGAATTGGCTCTTTTTGAATAAAAAACGCTTTAAAAATATGCGCCAATACCTCATCCGACCCATTACCAACAAAGACTTGTCCCACATCAACATGCTGCTGCTTGGCAATCGCCTGCTTTAAAGCCATCGCATCTGGGTCGGGATACAGACGTAACGCATCAGCATGATCTGCTAAAACAGCTTGGACTGCTTCTACCACTTTTGGTGATGGTGGATAAGGATTTTCATTGGTATTCAGTTTGAGTAAGTTCTGAATTTTAGGTTGCTCACCTGGTACATAAGGTTCTAACTCACGAACCTCTGGGCTCCAAAAACGCATTTGCTCTGCTGTAAACGTCATTGTTCTACTCTCATGTATCCTAAAAAAGGGGCTAACCAGCCCCTATCAATCTTTGAATCAGTTATTGGTAACGATAACGGGCTGAACGCGCATGGGCATCAAGATTTTCTTGTACTGCCAGAACATCAGCTACTTTTGCCAAGCTTTTCACACCCTCTTGAGAGCACATGATCAAACTAGAGCGTTTTTGAAAATCATAAACACCGAGCGGTGAAGAAAAACGTGCAGTCCCCGATGTCGGTAAGACATGGTTTGGACCAGCACAATAATCACCAATGGCTTCTGGGGTATAACGTCCCATAAAGATTGCACCCGCATGACGAATCTCCTGACTCATCAATTCAGCATCATCAAGACATAATTCTAAATGCTCTGGTGCAATCTGATTAATCAGTTCAACTGCTTCTGCACGATCTTTTACCAACACCAATGCACCACGATTTTGAATCGATGTTTTGGCAATTTCGGCTTTTGGTAATTCAGTTAAATGCTTTTCAATCGCTGCTTCAACTGCATTTAACAGCGTTTCGTCGGGAGTAATGAAAATCGCTTGTGCAACCGTATCATGCTCAGCTTGAGACAATACGTCCATGGCTAACCATTCAGCATTATTTTCCCCTTCGGCATAGACCAAAATCTCCGAAGGTCCTGCAATCATGTCGATACCAACTTGACCAAAGACCGCACGTTTTGCGGCTGCTACAAATCGATTGCCCGGCCCCGTAATTTTATCGACCGCTGGAATGGTTTGTGTTCCATAAGCCAATGCTGCAACTGCCTGTGCACCACCAATAGTAAACACTCGGCTTACGCCTGCCAAATAAGCAGCTGCCAAGACCAATGGATTCAACTCACCATTTGGTGCTGGAACCACCATAATGATTTCAGGTACACCTGCTACATGTGCAGGTAAAGCATTCATAAGTACTGATGATGGATAAGAGGCTAATCCGCCAGGTACATAAATTCCAACACGATCCAGCGGTGTGACTTTTTGACCTAGGGTATTACCCAACTCGTCGACATAGGTCCAACCTTCCTGCTTTTGTGCCTGATGGAAAGAACGAATGCGTTTTGCAGCCAGTTCTAATGCCTCACGGATTTCAACACTTAAACCATCAAATGCGGTTTTAAGCTGTGTTTGAGTCAGCTCTAAGTCAGAGAATTGATGCGCTGGATGTCGATCGAACTGTTGCGTTAATTTAAGTACATGATCATCACCATGCTGACGGACATCAGCAATGATTTGGTCTACAGTTTGTACTAATTGAGGATCATTCACAGTTTCAAAAGCCAAAAGCTCAGCAAAAGTCTGTTTAAAGTTCTGATCCTGAGTCGATAAACGTCGCATCAATTTACCCACAAGGCGAATAAGAGAGCGCTAAGTTTACTCTTTTTCAGTGTACTTGTGGGCACAATATAGGCTAAAAAAATCAATCGGAAAGAGAGGGTTCTTCGATCAATCTACAATTTTTACTTTTATCTCCTTAATCAAAATATTTAGCAACCAGAACAAAAGTTAAATTTTTTATTCCATTTGTCACAAAACAAAAGGCTGAGTCGTCAAATGAGTACCTACTTTGATTTTAATCAGGAACACTATGATGACGACGCTCAACATTCATCCTAAAAAACATTTGCCAGAGTCAATTCATCACCTCTATCAAGTTCATCAAAACATTCTCGATTCAGCCCTGATAGATCGCTCTCTTTATCACCTTGTTCTATTACGCGCTTCACAAATCAATGGCTGTGCTTTTTGTGTGAAGATGCATATTGCAGAAGCTGTAGCAGATGGTGAAATACAATCACGTTTGGACCGTTTGGTCGTATGGCGACATTGCAATGATTATACGGATCAGGAAAAAGCCGCCTTTGCTTGGGTTGAAGCACTCACGACTTTGCACCCGCTCGCTGATTATGAGCCGTTACGTATAACACTGTTAAAATATTTCAGTGAGCCACAAATTTCAGCTTTAACTTTACTGATTGGCATGATTAATTTATGGAATCGAATTGCAATTTCACAGCATTAACATCTATGAAAGCATCAGGCATGATTAGCCAACATGATTTAACGATTTTTGAGACAAGCCGAACATTTCTGTTCGGTCTTGCTTATCGACTATTGGGAACAACAAGTGATGCGGAAGATGTTTTACAGGATATTTTTATAAAATGGCAGCAGCAACCTAAGCAAGATATTCTCAATCCTCAAGCTTGGCTAACTTCTGTATGTACACGCCACTGTATTGATCTGCTGCGTGCTCACCATAGATCTAGAACTGAATATACTGGAACATGGTTACCTGAACCCTATCATCATACAGAAACATTCTCGGTTGAATCTGACTATACACTCTCCACCGCTTTCCTTTTGATTCTTGAAAAACTTTCAGTCAAAGAGCGTGCAGCATATTTACTACATGATATCTTTAATCTGGATTACTTTGAAATTTCGGAAATCCTTCAAGAACAACAAAGTAATTGCCGACAATTGGTGGCCCGTAGCAGAAAGCGTATTGCAGATGAACCCAACGTTCTCACCAATCACCCTACGCAGCAGCAAATCAAATTACTCAATGCATTCAAGGTCGCCATTCATTCACATGACTTGAATCAACTCACACAATTACTCAGTGAAGATATCCAATTTGCTGCAGATGGTGGTGGTAAAGTCTCAGCTATTCGTCAACCTTTCATTGGCCAACCGCCAATATTGCGTTTCTTTGAACGCTTGCTTTTTCAGGCGTGGAATGAACTCTCTTGGGAAATGTGCCATATCAATGGCAGTGTCGGTTTTAAACTCTATAACTCAGACCATTATTGTGTCATGGTACTGACTTTTGCTTTCAATGATCAGCAACAACTGCAAAGCATTTATTCTTTACGTAATCCAGATAAACTCAAATAAAAAGGCCAACCGAAGCTGACCTATTTATTCAATTCAATCTAAAACTTAGTTTTGACGTGCTTTAATGGCTTGTTCAAGTTGCGTCAAAATCGGATTTAACACCGCTTGCTTACGCTTAAAGCTCGCCTTATTGACGATTAAACGTGAAGAAACTTTGCAAATTTCTTCTAATGGTTCCAAACCATTGGCACGTAAAGTATTCCCCGTATCAACCACATCGACAATGTAATCACCTAACCCAACCAAAGGTGCAAGTTCCATTGATCCGTATAGCTTAATGACATCAACCTGCTCACCAAGGCTTGCATAGTATTGACGAGTCAAGTTGACGTATTTGGTTGCGATCTTTAAACGGCCTTTTGGTCGTTCCATGCCGACTTTACCCGCCGTCATCAACTTACAATTGGCAATTTTTAGGTCAAGCAACTCATAAACATGTTGCGCACCATGTTCCATCAATACATCTTTACCCGCTACACCAAAGTCTGCTGCACCATTCTCAACATAAGTCGGAACATCAGAAGCACGTAAAATCAAAATACGAACTTTTTTGTGCGTGGTTGGAAAAATCAATTTGCGTGATTTATCTGGATCTTCAAGTAAATTAATACCCGCCTTTTCAAGCAATGGTAATGTTTCCTTTAAGATACGACCTTTACTGAGTGCTAAAGTTAAACCATGATCAAAATTGCCCATTACGTCAAAATTTGGATCATCGTTTCTTAAGTCATTCATCCTTTCACTCGCTTAATCTGAGCACCTAAACTTTGCAATTTTTCTTCCACATGTTCGTAACCACGATCAATATGGTAGATACGATCAACTAGTGTTTCACCTTCAGCAACCAAAGCAGCTAAAACAAGCGAAAATGAAGCACGTAAATCCGTTGCCATTACAGGTGCAGCCTGAAGTGTTTCTACACCTGTTACGACCGCATCATGTCCTTCAACTTGGATGTTAGCACCCATACGTGAAAGTTCTGGTACATGCATAAAACGGTTTTCGAAAATGGTTTCAGAAATGGTTGCAAAGCCACGCCCAATCACATTGACTGCCATAATTTGCGCTTGCATGTCTGTCGGAAATTCTGGATGCGGCAATGTTCTAAAGCTCACAGCTTTAGGACGTTTACCCTGCATATCCAATTCAATCCAGTCATCACCACGCGTGACTTCGGCACCCATTTCTTCAAACTTATCCAATACTGCTTCTAATAATGCAGGATCAGTATGGGTGGTTTTCACTCGCCCACCAGTAATGGCAGCGGCAGCTAAATATGAACCTGTTTCAATACGGTCTGCAACAACTGCATATTCACACCCATGTAAACTTTCAACACCAGTAACAACTAGAGTATCCGTATCTAAACCTTCGATTTTAGCGCCCATCTTAATCAACATTTGCGCAAGATCGGTGATTTCTGGTTCACGAGCAGCATTACGAATCGTAGTCACACCGTCAGCAAGTGCAGCAGCCATCAAAATGTTCTCGGTACCACCAACGGTTACCATCTCAAAGACAACTTCACCACCTTTTAAACGACCATCAACTGAAGCATGGACATAGCCATTTTCAACTTCAATCTGCGCACCTAAAGCTTCTAAAGCTTTTAAGTGTTGATCGACTGGACGTGAACCAATCGCACAACCACCAGGTAAAGATACTTTGGCATTACCATACCGTGCCAACAATGGACCAAGCACGAGAATCGAAGCACGCATGGTTTTTACGAGTTCATATGGCGCGAATTGATTATCTAATGTCGAAGCATCAGCACGAACCGTTTCACCTTCATAGCTCATGGTTACGCCAAGACCTGCAATCAACTTAACCAATGTGTTTACATCTTTTAAATTTGGAACATTCGTCAAGGTAATCGGAGAATCAGCAAGAATCATTGCTGCAAGTAAAGGTAGAGCCGCATTTTTAGCACCAGAAATGCGTACTTCACCTTCGAGCTTAACACCGCCCGTAATTAAAAATTTATCCATTAATATTTAAGCTCCGAAAAGGCTTGCTTTGCGCCATTCGTCTTTTGTCATTGCGCGAATCGTTACAGCATGAACTGCACCACTCGCAATATAAGAATTTAGAGGTGCATAAACCGATTGTTGACGAGCAACGGTACGTTTACCTTCAAACTGATCATCAACAATACGAAGGTCAAATTTCCCAGCTTGTCCGCTCACCGCTACTTCTGCTTCAGGGAAAGCTTCTTTTAAAATTTGCGTGAGCTGCTCACTATTCATTCCAAGACCTCTTATACAACCATTGGCGTAAAACGAGCTATTTTACTATAACTTTTTCACATAATTCAGTAAGCAGTTTCTTTTTTTATCAATAAAAAAAAAGAGGCTCTATCAAAAGCCTCTTTTATAAAAATAAAAGCTAACTCAAAAGTGCCAGTTCATGCTGATACGAACATTGAATTTTTCGATGCTTTGCAAGCTGACGTTTTAATTTATCTGTAAGTTTTCTAATCGAAGTATACATATCATCGGCTGTCGCCTGTGCAAACAGTTCCACCCCCGGCAAACGAATAATCGCTTCAGCAATATGGTTTGCACTTCCTTTGTGTGAACGTTTATCAATCTGATGATCTTTAGCGAGTTTGATTTGCATACTATTGACCTGATCTAGATGCTTGGTCATTTGACTAAACTTTTCTTTTATATTTTCTTCAATGGCTGGTGTAATGGTTAAATGATGTCCACGAATTGTTATTTGCATAATTCTATCCCTCACCTTTTCTCAGGATACAAGAAAATCGCTCAAGCAAATTTAATGCACATCAATCTGAGGCCAATATCCATTAAATCATTTCAGCGATTCCTCTAGTGATCATTAAAAAAATTCATTATTTCGTAATAATGAACCTCTAGAATAGTCATACCTTAAAATTTAGATCAAGACTTTTCTTTCAGAAGATGAAGGAATATGTAACGATTCACGATATTTTGCGACCGTTCGTCGAGCCACCTCGATCCCTTCATCTTTCAACATCTCAGCAATTGCATTATCCGACAAAGGCTTACGTGGATTTTCATTCGACACCAGTTTTTTAATCATGGCACGGATCGCTGTCGATGAAGCTTCACCACCCGTTGTTGTACCCACATGACTGGAAAAGAAATATTTCAACTCAAATAAACCACGTGGTGTGAGCATATATTTATTGGTCGTAACGCGGGATACCGTTGATTCGTGTAACTCAACTTCTTCGGCAACATCACGGAGTACCAAGGGTTTCATCGCTTCTGGCCCTTGCTCCAAGAAAGCGCGTTGATGTTCAACAATACAAGTTGCCACTTTTAATAAAGTCTTATGTCGCTCATCAATACTCTTGATAAAATTCTTCGCTTCCAACATTTGATTACGCAAATAAACGTTATCATCACTTTGATCAGCACGACGAATCATACCTGAATAAAAAGAATTGATACGTAGCTTAGGCATGACATCTGGATTGAGCTGAACTTGCCAATGCTGATCTTTTTTCCCCACCACAACATCTGGAACTTGGTACTCAGATTCTTGTTGATTAAATTCCAAACCAGGGTAAGGTTTTAAAGTTTTTAACAAATCAACAGCACTTTTTAATTGTTCTTTAGATAACCCTGTTTGCTTTAACAACTTATTCAAATCATTCGAAATCAACAACTCATAATACTTCAGTAAATTCCTAGCCTCTGCAAGATAAGGAACTTTTTCATTAAAGCTTTCAAGTTGGATTTTTAAACATTCCGCTAAGTTTCTTGAACCCACACCAACAGGATCTAAACGCTGAATATGTTTTAAAACCACAATCACTTCATCTTGCTCAACCTCTTCCTCGCTCTCCATCTCCTGTAAGAGACGTGAAACTGCAAGTAAAATATCATCCAACTCTGCATCTAGGAATCCTTTATCATCCAGAGAGTCTACGATGCAATATGCAATCAACTTATCTACAGTCGAAAAATGCAAAAGATTGACTTGATCTAAAATATGCTCTTTGAGGCTCAGTTGTATCTGACGGTTATCCTCTCGCTCTTCGTACTCTGGCGAAGCCAGTGCAGTCGATTGATGGGTATAAATATCATCCCATTCAGTATCAACTGGTAAATCATTTGGAAGATGATCCGCATTCAGTTCAGTAGTTAAATCACCTGTCTCTTTTGCTTCTAGAGTTGAAAGACTTTCGGTTGTGCCTAAATCTTCGATTTTTTCCAATAAAGGATTACTATCCAATTGAATTTGAATTTCTTGTTCTAGTTCTAAACTTGAGAGCTGTAGAAGACGTATGGCCTGCTGCAATTGAGGAGTTAACGATAAACTGTTCGCAACTTTCAATCCAACAGATAATTTCATAGTCTTTCCTTTTATTAAAATAAGCAAAAAACATGCCTATAAAAATATTTATAACATAAAGCAATGTTTCCGCATACAAGGAAAATACGTTTCGACTGACTTATCTGTTCAAAAAACTAGCATACGTCTAATTTTTCGATTGATTCTCCACGAGCCATTTAATTCCGCGCAATAAAAAACACCCCAACCTCTCTCGAGATTGGGGTGTTTAGATTTAAAAGCTGGCGATGACTTACTCTCACATGGCAAGTGCCACACTACCATCAGCGCTAAGAGGTTTCACTTCTGAGTTCGGGAAGGGATCAGGTGGTTCACTCTTGCTATTGTCGCCAGCAAACTGTTTTGGTTTTGGGTGGTCTTACGTTTTTTGCCACTTAGTACCGAAAGAGTTATTAACGGATTAGTTAATTGAGTCGGTATTGTAACTAGATTTCACACTAAATCAAGTTATGTATTGAATTTATCTTGAATACAACAACTGTTTGGGTGTTGTATAGTCAAGCCTCACGAGCAATTAGTATTGGTCAGCTTCACACGTCACCGTGCTTCCACACCCAACCTATCAACGTCCTAGTCTCGAACGGCTCTTTAGAGGAATAAATTCCTAGGGAAATCTTATCTTGAGGTAGGCTTCCCGCTTAGATGCTTTCAGCGGTTATCCCTTCCGAACATAGCTACCCGGCGATGCGACTGGCGTCACAACCGGTACACCAGAGGTTCGTCCACTCTGGTCCTCTCGTACTAGGAGCAGATCCTCTCAAATTTCCAGCGCCCACGGTAGATAGGGACCGAACTGTCTCACGACGTTCTAAACCCAGCTCGCGTACCTCTTTAAATGGCGAACAGCCATACCCTTGGGACCTGCTTCAGCCCCAGGATGAGATGAGCCGACATCGAGGTGCCAAACACCGCCGTCGATATGAACTCTTGGGCGGTATCAGCCTGTTATCCCCAGAGTACCTTTTATCCGTTGAGCGATGGCCCTTCCATACAGAACCACCGGATCACTAAGACCTACTTTCGTACCTGCTCGACTTGTGGGTCTCGCAGTTAAGCGCGCTTTTGCCTTTATACTCTACGCGTGATTTCCGACCACGCTGAGCGCACCTTCGTACTCCTCCGTTACTCTTTAGGAGGAGACCGCCCCAGTCAAACTACCCACCAGACATGGTCCTCGCCCCGGATTACGGGGCAGAGTTAGAACCTCAACATTACCAGGGTGGTATTTCAAGGACGGCTCCATTGGAACTAGCGTTCCAACTTCAAAGCCTCCCACCTATCCTACACAAGTAAGGTCAAAGTTCAATGTCAAGCTGCAGTAAAGGTTCACGGGGTCTTTCCGTCTAGCCGCGGGTACACTGCATCTTCACAGCGATTTCGATTTCACTGAGCCTCTGCTGGAGACAGCGCCGCCATCATTATGCCATTCGTGCAGGTCGGAACTTACCCGACAAGGAATTTCGCTACCTTAGGACCGTTATAGTTACGGCCGCCGTTTACTGGGGCTTCGATCAAGAGCTTCGCTTACGCTAACCCCATCAATTAACCTTCCAGCACCGGGCAGGCATCACACCCTATACGTCCACTTTCGTGTTTGCAGAGTGCTATGTTTTTAATAAACAGTTGCAGCGGCCTGGTTTCTGTGGCTGCCAATAGCTCAGGGAGCAAGTCCCATCACCGTCAGCAGCGTACCTTCTCCCGAAGTTACGGTACCATTTTGCCTAGTTCCTTCAGCAGAGTTCTCTCAAGCGCTTTGGTCTACTCGACCTGACCACCTGTGTCGGTTTCGGGTACGATTCCTGTGTAACTGAAGCTTAGAGACTTTTCCTGGAAGCATGGTATCAGCCACTTCACTGTACAAGTACAGCTTGCTATCAGTTCTCAGCATAGAGTACCCCGGATTTGCCTAAGATACATGCCTACAACCTTCCACCTGGACAACCAACGCCAGGCTGACTTAACCTTCTCCGTCCTCTCATCGCATTACACAGAAGTATTGGAATATTAACCAATTTCCCATCGACTACGCCTCTCGGCCTCGCCTTAGGGGTCGACTCACCCAGCCCCGATTAACGTTGGACTGGAACCCTTGGTCTTTCAGCGAACGGGTTTTTCACCCGTTTTGTCGTTACTCACGTCAGCATTCGCACTTCTGATACCTCCAGCATACTTCTCAATACACCTTCATCGGCTTACAGAACGCTCCCCTACCACTTGACTAATGTCAAATCCGCAGCTTCGGCACATAGTTTTAGCCCCGTTACATCTTCCGCGCAGGCCGACTCGACTAGTGAGCTATTACGCTTTCTTTAAAGGGTGGCTGCTTCTAAGCCAACCTCCTAGCTGTCTATGCCTTCCCACATCGTTTCCCACTTAACTATGATTTTGGGGCCTTAGCTGGCGGTCTGGATTGTTTTCCTCTTGACTACGGACGTTAGCACCCGCAGTCTGTCTCCCGGATAGTACTCATTGGTATTCGGAGTTTGCATCGGTTTGGTAAGTCGGGATGACCCCCTAGCCGAAACAGTGCTCTACCCCCAATGGTATTCGTCCGAGGCGCTACCTAAATAGCTTTCGGGGAGAACCAGCTATCACCAGGCTTGATTAGCCTTTCACCCCTATCCACAAGTCATCCCCTGGCTTTTCAACGACAGTGGGTTCGGTCCTCCAGTTAGTGTTACCCAACCTTCAACCTGCTCATGGATAGATCGCCTGGTTTCGGGTCTATACCCAGCAACTAAACGCCCTATTAAGACTCGATTTCTCTACGGCTCCCCTATGCGGTTAACCTTGCTACTGAATATAAGTCGCTGACCCATTATACAAAAGGTACGCAGTCACCGAACAAGTCGGCTCCCACTGCTTGTATGCATGCGGTTTCAGGATCTATTTCACTCCCCTCACAGGGGTTCTTTTCGCCTTTCCCTCACGGTACTGGTTCACTATCGGTCAGTCAGGAGTATTTAGCCTTGGAGGATGGTCCCCCCATATTCAGACAAGGTTTCACGTGCCTCGCCCTACTCGTCATCATTGTGTGTGCCCTTTCGTGTACGGGAATATCACCCTCTACGTTCGCACTTCCCAGAGCGTTCCACTAGAACACACACAACTTAATGGGCTGCTCCCCGTTCGCTCGCCGCTACTAAGGGAATCTCAATTGATTTCTTTTCCTAAGGGTACTGAGATGTTTCACTTCCCCTCGTTCGCTTCATAAGCCTATGTATTCAGCTTATGATACCCGCCTTATAGCGGGTGGGTTCCCCCATTCAGAAATCTCCGGATCAAAGGATATTTGCCGCCTCCCCGGAGCTTTTCGCAGGCTATCACGTCTTTCATCGCCTCTGACTGCCAAGGCATCCACCACATGCACTTAATTACTTGACTATACAACCCCAAACAGTCGTTAACACATACAAGTGAGTGTTATCGTTGCAAACTTAATTGCTACTGGTTTGTTGTCTGTGAACTTAATCACCATACAGCTTCAATCTAAATTCATATACCAAAACGCTTGATTCAGTGTTTTTGCTAGTTCTCAATTTCATTCTTTCGAATGAATTGAGTGAACAATTTATTTCAGACTCAATTTTCTAATCTGTTAATGATTAACTACCACCTCGTCGGTGAGTAGTAAACTGTGATAAATCACAGAAGTTAATAAACTAAGATCTTTCGATCTTCTTATTTATTAATTTCTATAAGCTATCTTGGAATTTAACTTTCGTTTTCTACATTACTTCGTAATGTATGGTGGAGACTAGGAGAGTCGAACTCCTGACCTCCTGCGTGCAAAGCAGGCGCTCTACCAACTAAGCTAAGTCCCCAGCTTATCATTTAATGAACGACATATCTTTCAATCTAAGCTACTGCAATCAGATTTGGTGGGTCTGACAAGACTTGAACTTGTGACCCCACGCTTATCAAGCGTGTGCTCTAACCAACTGAGCTACAGACCCTCAGATACATCTTCGAAGAACAACTTGTTGTGGATTCTTACCGATCGTCAATCTTTCGTTAAGGAGGTGATCCAGCCGCAGGTTCCCCTACGGCTACCTTGTTACGACTTCACCCCAGTCATCGGCCACACCGTGGTAAGCGTCCTCCTTGCGGTTAGACTACCTACTTCTGGTGCAACAAACTCCCATGGTGTGACGGGCGGTGTGTACAAGGCCCGGGAACGTATTCACCGCGGCATTCTGATCCGCGATTACTAGCGATTCCGACTTCATGGAGTCGAGTTGCAGACTCCAATCCGGACTACGATCGGCTTTTTGAGATTAGCATCCTATCGCTAGGTAGCAACCCTTTGTACCGACCATTGTAGCACGTGTGTAGCCCTGGTCGTAAGGGCCATGATGACTTGACGTCGTCCCCGCCTTCCTCCAGTTTGTCACTGGCAGTATCCTTAAAGTTCCCGGCTTAACCCGCTGGCAAATAAGGAAAAGGGTTGCGCTCGTTGCGGGACTTAACCCAACATCTCACGACACGAGCTGACGACAGCCATGCAGCACCTGTATGTAAGTTCCCGAAGGCACCAATCCATCTCTGGAAAGTTCTTACTATGTCAAGACCAGGTAAGGTTCTTCGCGTTGCATCGAATTAAACCACATGCTCCACCGCTTGTGCGGGCCCCCGTCAATTCATTTGAGTTTTAGTCTTGCGACCGTACTCCCCAGGCGGTCTACTTATCGCGTTAGCTGCGCCACTAAAGCCTCAAAGGCCCCAACGGCTAGTAGACATCGTTTACGGCATGGACTACCAGGGTATCTAATCCTGTTTGCTCCCCATGCTTTCGTACCTCAGCGTCAGTATTAGGCCAGATGGCTGCCTTCGCCATCGGTATTCCTCCAGATCTCTACGCATTTCACCGCTACACCTGGAATTCTACCATCCTCTCCCATACTCTAGCTTCCCAGTATCGAATGCAATTCCCAAGTTAAGCTCGGGGATTTCACATCCGACTTAAAAAGCCGCCTACGCACGCTTTACGCCCAGTAAATCCGATTAACGCTCGCACCCTCTGTATTACCGCGGCTGCTGGCACAGAGTTAGCCGGTGCTTATTCTGCGAGTAACGTCCACTCATCCTAGGTATTAACTAGAAGAGCCTCCTCCTCGCTTAAAGTGCTTTACAACCAAAAGGCCTTCTTCACACACGCGGCATGGCTGGATCAGGCTTCCGCCCATTGTCCAATATTCCCCACTGCTGCCTCCCGTAGGAGTCTGGGCCGTGTCTCAGTCCCAGTGTGGCGGATCATCCTCTCAGACCCGCTACAGATCGTCGCCTTGGTAGGCCTTTACCCCACCAACTAGCTAATCCGACTTAGGCTCATCATTTAGCGCAAGGTCCGAAGATCCCCTGCTTTCTCCCGTAGGACGTATGCGGTATTAGCATTCCTTTCGGAATGTTGTCCCCCACTAAATGGCAGATTCCTAAGCATTACTCACCCGTCCGCCGCTAGGTTAGGTAGCAAGCTACCCTTCCCCGCTCGACTTGCATGTGTTAAGCCTGCCGCCAGCGTTCAATCTGAGCCATGATCAAACTCTTCAGTTTAAAATCATTAGTAGCTTATGGCTACAAATCTTGGCTCATCAATTTTCTGACTAAAAATTCGCTCAAATAAACTTCGAGAAATTTCTACCATTCAATCAATGAAATATTTTCGATCGATCAATCAGTAAAAATCCACACAAGTTGTTCTTCTATTCTCTTAATGATCTTCTCGATGATTCGTCATCATCAAGCTAGGTCGGCTATATTACTCTAAATTTCTTCAAAGTCAACAGGTAATTTAGATATTTAGCAAACTTATCAATCAAACCAAGAATCTAACCTCTCTAGCCAAATCCTTGTTTCTCAACAAGTTTTTATCTGCATCACCGCCGATGGATGTGCATTCTACAGCATTTCAGGGCAGACACAACCCCATTTTTCAATCTTTTTACTCAAGTGAACATTTTTAAACCAAATTCACAATTTTCCTTATATTTTTCGACCGAATTTGTTTTAATAATAGAAGAACAACTAAACTATATGCTCATCTTTATGCTTTGCGTTCAGTGACGCACTCATTTTAATGGCTGTATTATTTCGCTCTAACAGCGATTAAGGACTTATATGCATTACTCAAATTTTATCTTGCTTGGGTTGTTAACTGCTGGAGCATGTTCATCAGTATTCGCACAAGAGACTCCTAGCGACTCAGCCAATCAAACAAATGCTGTAGGAACCCAAGTCACTACAGAACAAAAGACGTCAACCATTCAAGCCATTAAAGATTTAAAGCATCTCACTAAGAATGACCTAAAAGTTAACGCCAATGCAGCACAACCCGATTCTGTTAAAGATCCTCTGCAACCATTGAACCGTCAAATCTATGCATTCAATGATATGTTAGATCGTAACTTATTAAAGCCAGTTGCGATTCAATATGTTGCTAAAGTTCCAGAACCTGTACGTAGCCCATATCGCCAGTTTCGTAAAAACTTAGGTGAGCCATGGAATGCAGTAAACCAGTTAATTCAAGGTCGACCTACTCGCGCCGCAAAAAGTTTAGGTCGTTTTACTGTAAATACATTAACAACTTTAGGTTTTGCTGATCCCGCACGTCGTTTAGGTTTAAACACTGAAGAAGAAAGCTTCGGTGTAACATTAGGTTATTATGGTGTTCCATCTGGTCCTTATGTGATGCTGCCTTTCTTTGGCCCGAGTACTTTCCGTGATGGTTTTGGTTTAGCCGCAGATAGTTTCGGTCGCCCACAAAAATACTTATTAGATGATCAAGATGGTATTTACTGGTCTACTAATGTATTGCAAGCCATTGATGCACGCTCTCAGATTCTTGATATTGAAGAAAGCTTAAAAGGCGACAAATACGCAATGATTCGTGATTTTTATTTACAGCGTAAATCTTTCCAAATTGCAGAAAAACGCGGTGATTCAAATGATATATCCTTCATTGGCGATGCAGATGATGTTGATGATGCGTCTTCTGACGATAAATGATTAAACTAAAATCTAAAATAATGTTTTACAAATTAATGTATTGCCAGAGAATTTAAACTCTGGCAATACTATGTATAAGGTCATCTTTCATCTGTGATGAATTTTAAATGACCATACAAAGGATTGGCTATTCATCTATGTATTTCATACAACCCACGCGTTCCGTACCTTGTTTAGATCAAGCTTTAACTGAGTTACCAAGTTTGCAGATCATTCAAATTGACGATTTGGATTTGTATGATCAAACCATCATTGCGATTGCCGATGTACAGGACTTTTTAAAGTATCAGTGGAAACTTCCAACAATTGTGCTTGCATTTGAACATGAGGGTACAGCGTTAGCGCAAGCATGGGAACAAGGTGCATTAGCAGGTTGGATTTGGGATAGTCTGCCAAAAAATCCAATTCATTCTTTGTTTAAAATAGATGCTCAATACAAACGTAATCAAGATAGCCGAGATCTACCTTCTGCTGCCGAGTTACAAAAGCGTCTTTTACCAAATCCAATCGAGTTACCGAACTATCAATTTGAATCCCTTTTTCAGCCATCTGCCTATTTATCTGGCGACTGGTATGATTACTGGCGTTTAAATGATGAAGAAGTATTGTTCTATCTAGCTGATGTTTCAGGACATGGTGTCACCAGCAGTTTATTAACCTCATGGATGGCAGCCTTTCATGGCCGATCCAAAACACCAAGTCAATTGATTCAAAAACTGAATGCAATGTTGGTGCAAGAGAATATTGAAAAACACATTACCATGGTTGCTGGGATCTTAAATTTAGTCACTCATGAAGTGCGTTGGTCAAGTGCAGGACATTACCCTCCCCCCATTATTTTTGAACCGAATCAACCACCTCAAATTTTAACGACGAGTAGTTTTCCACTCGGCCTAACTGAAGAGCTTGAAGTCGAAGAGCACCACTGTAAATTAAGTCGTCATGCGCGGTTCATTTTATGTTCTGATGGCGCCCTAGAGCCCTTCGATGGTGGTCTGAATGATCAGTTTAACCAATTGGTCGAACACCTTAAAAATGACTCATTCAAAGCCCCTGAACACGTAGCAGATGACATTGCAATTTTGAGCATATGTCGAATGAATTAATTTTAAAATCAATACTTTAATCAAATCACACTTCTCTACCACTTGTGTCTCTAATATCACTATGGGATAATTTGATATCCTTTCTCTGAAAATGGCATTTATATGTCAACAGGTCATGTTGAATATGCAAGTTTGAACGGAACGCATATTTTCAAGCTTATTGGCGAAGTGCGTGCTCACTCTTGTATAAGTCTAGACAAACTACTCAACAGAATTGAACAACAGCAAAATGTTGTTGGCGCAATTGTTGATTTAACTGAAACCACATTTATCGACAGTACTGTTTTAGGCATACTGGCAAAATTAGGTTTAAAGCTTAAGCAAGTTCATCACATACAAGCAGTTATGCTCTCGACAAATCCAGATATTACTACCTTGGCCAACAGTATGGGGCTAGGGCAAGTTTTTGTGATTTTAAATTACTGCGGTGACCCAAATGTATGCACATTAGAGCTTACAGATGAACATGTCACACACAGTGCTATGCTTAACACAGTGCTCGACGCACACAAAACGCTAATGCGTTTAAATGAAAACAACCAGAATATGTTTGAACCGCTGGTGAAGCAATTGCAAAAAGAACAAGATTGCATGAACCTTGATTCACAAAAACAAAACGCTTGATCTTTGAACTCAGTATCGTGATCTCCTTATGACCTTACTTTCTGTTGCGCAAATGAATTCTCAAAATGATATCGAAGCAAACTTCGATGTCATTGAGTTATTAATGCAACAGAGTAAGGCTCAGGGTGCTGATTTAATCGTTTTTCCTGAGAATTTTGTTTGCTTTGCAGCAGGGAAACAACGCGAAACTGCTGCAAAATTCGAAATGATTCAAGCACGTTTAGAACAATTGGCACATCGTTACCAAATCTGGATTGTTGCAGGTACACTCCCATGCCCTTTCCGTCCAGATGGTTCAATCATTTCTGATGGTCGTGTGCGAACGGTAAGTCTTTGCATTAGTCCAGAAAGAACTGAAGCACGCTACGACAAAATCCACTTGTTTGATGTACAAGTCGGTGATGCTGTAGGGGGTTATCAAGAATCAAAATTCTTTGAACCAGGTGATCAAGTGACCGTGGCCAAAACACCTTTTGGCAATATCGGCCTCATGGTTTGCTATGACTTACGCTTTCCTGAACTTGCCCTGAGCTTACGTCAACAAGGTGCAGATATCCTTACTGCTCCTGCGGCTTTTACTTACACCACAGGTCAGCTCCACTGGCAGTTATTGCTACAAGCACGGGCCATGGACAGCCAGTGCTATGTCTTAGGTGCTGCGCAGCAAGGTTGGCACGGCGAACAGCGTCAAACTTGGGGACATGCTGGCATAGCTAATAGTCGTGGACAACTGCTGCAAAGTATCGATACAGATGGATATGGTTTAATTAGCAGTGAATTTGAGCTTGAGGCGCAAAATAAGCTTCGTCTTGCAATGCCGTTAATGCAGCATCGTAAAATTATTACCTACTAATCTCCTTCTCCATCTTTACACCAATTTAAACACACTACTGTACAAAATATAGACACACAAGGTCAATCTGACTGCAATGGTCAACTTTTATAAATGTTCAGTACATAGAATCATGATTTAATACATATTATTGATCATAGTCGAACAAGCTCAAACGATTTTAGACTATGAATGATGTAACATTATCCGTTAATTCTTATTAAGCTTTATTCATGTTTAGATTTATTCTGATTTTCTTTGTTTTGGGGACAGCTGTACAACTTCACGCGACATCTGTGGATGTAGATAGTGATGAATCAACTCAATCATCTCGTGTTCTATCCACGCCACAAAATTTATCGCTGAATGCTTTTGGGCAATGGATTATTGGTTGGGGAACAGGTGCTGAAGGTGCAAGACAAAGATTAGATAATATCCAACGCGAGGACGTTGTGGTCATCAAACAAAAAGGTACCACCTTAGAAATGGTCAAAGCGTGGCAACAACATTTTGAACTCGAAGCTCAAAATAATCTGAGTAATCCAACCGCGCGCTACCGAGCACGTTTGATGAAGAAAATTGCTGAACTTTGGTAAACTGGAGTTCAACACCTGCTCTTCAAAAGTATAAGTCCAGTTTCAGCTTGGACTTCTTCATTAGAATTGGTCAGTAAATTACTTAATCAATTAAACAGACCACGATATACTCATACTATTCAATTATTATTTGAGAACTGCATGGGCGAAGAACATCCACAACTGTTATTAGATAATCAGTTATGTTTTCTGATTTATTCGACCAATCTTGCTTTGAATCAAGTTTATCGCCAATTACTCACCCCACTTGGCTTAACCTATCCACAATATCTGGTGATGTTGGTGTTATGGGAAAAAGATCAGCTCACGGTTTCAGATATTGGTGAACGGTTATTTCTAGAATCATCTACACTCACGCCATTACTTAAAAAACTTGAAGCAGCTGGCTTAATTACTCGTCAACGTTCAAATAAAGATGAACGACAAGTGATTATTACCCTGACCACACAAGGCCAAGCTTTACAATTGCAAGCGATTGATATTCCAAATCAATTGGCTCAGGCTGCATCCTGCTCATCAACAGCATTATTGACATTAAAAGATCAACTTTCTGAACTTCGTGCCAACCTAAACAAATAAGTTTAAAATTTACACAACAGTAACTTGTTTTTTTATTTATATCGTGTACGATTTAATTGTATTCAATATTATTTAGGAACAATAATCATGTCTCTAGAACAAGTCGTTTATCGTGCAAAAGCAAAAGCAACAGGTGGTCGTGATGGGCGTGCAACCTCATCTGACGGTGTTTTAGATGTGCAATTAGGCGTGCCTAAAGAAATGGGCGGTGCTGGTGGTGCAGTCACTAATCCAGAGCAACTGTTTGCTGCTGGTTATTCTGCATGTTTCTTAGGTGCAATGAAGTTCGTTGCAAACCGCGATAAATTCAAGATTAGCAAAGATGCCTATGTTGAAGGTGAAGTCGGCATTGGTCCTATTCCGAATGGCTTTGGTATCGAAGTAACACTGAATGTTTATTTAGTTGGAATGGAACAAGCTGAAGCAGAGCAATTGGTTGCTGCTGCACATATTGTTTGCCCTTATTCAAATGCAACGCGTAACAATATCGACGTTACGTTCAATATCGTGACGACAGCATAATTCTAATACTCAAAAAAAACAGCATGGTTAAACCATGCTGTTTTTTTTAAATGAAAAGCTTACTCTTCCGCAGCTTCATTGGTCAC
This sequence comes from Acinetobacter sp. C26M, assembly GCF_023702675.1. NCBI lineage: Bacteria > Pseudomonadati > Pseudomonadota > Gammaproteobacteria > Moraxellales > Moraxellaceae > Acinetobacter > Acinetobacter sp. C26M. The sequence continues at coordinate 700,599 of NZ_CP098478.1, read as the reverse complement.
ACGCAACACTTCTTCCAATGTGGTTTTTCCAGCTAATACTTTTAACAGACCATCATCACGGATTGAAGCTGCATGACGACGGGCATGATTTTCCAGCTCATACTCAGCAGCATTACCATGAATCAAACGGCGCATAGATTCATCGACTGGCACAATTTCATAAATTGCCGTACGTCCACTAAAGCCAACATGTGAACATTTTTCACAGCCATGTGGTTCAGGCAACTCCATATGCTCATCAACCTTGAGATGCTGAAATACTTGGCGTTCAAAGTCATCTGCTTTTCGCCATGTCACACAATGCGGGCACAAAGTACGCACCAAACGCTGTGCAATCACACCAATCAAGGAACTCGCCAATAAGAATGGCTCGATGCCCATATCTTTTAATCGCGTCACCGCACCAATCGCGGTATTGGTATGCAATGTGGATAGCACCAAGTGACCCGTTAAAGAAGCCTGTACGGCAATTTCCGCAGTTTCCAAGTCACGAATCTCTCCGACCATCACCACATCAGGATCTTGACGTAACATCGCCTTGAGTGCACGCGCAAAGGTCATATCTACTTTGGTATTGACCTGAGTTTGTCCAATACCCTCCAATTGATATTCGATTGGATCTTCAGCGGTCAAAATATTGCGGGTATTGTCATTCAGATCAGATAAAGCAGCATATAAGGTTGTGGTCTTACCCGAACCAGTTGGGCCTGTCACCAAAATAATGCCATGAGGTCGATGAACCAGTTGCGTTAAACGATCATAATCATTTTGCATCAAGCCTAAATGAGTCATGTTCAAACGCCCCGCTTGCTTGTCCAGCAAACGCATTACTACACGTTCGCCATGCGAAGATGGCAATGTCGAAACACGAACATCCACTTCACGTCCAGCAAGACGCAATGAGATACGGCCATCCTGAGGAACACGCTTTTCCGCAATATCCAGTTTCGCCATGACTTTGATACGCGACACCAATAATGGCGCCAATTCACGACGTGGCTGGACAATTTCACGCAGCTGACCATCGACACGCAAACGTACTGAAAGCTTTTTCTCAAACGCTTCAATATGAATATCTGAAGCACTCACACGAATCGCTTCGGACAATAAAGCATTGATTAGACGAACAATCGGCGCATCATCTTCTTGATCCATTAAGTCTTCAGCTTCAGGCACTTGATCCGCTAAACTCAATAAATCGGGATGATCTTCCAAGCCTGCCGCAACTTGTTGTGACTCACCTGTATCCCCTGCATAGCTCGAACTGAGTAAGGCATGAAATTCTTGATCGGTACACAATTGATCGTGAGCAGATTTCCCCAAAATTCGACGAGCTTCCTGCAAAGCAATACGCGCGGTGTCCTTGCGTCGTACAATAAAAACTTGATCGCCTTCATAACGTAACAAAACGCCATGTCGTTTAGCAAAACTATAAGGAATTTGTATTTGTTTAAGTATTTGCATCACACAAATAATGATAAGAGAAAGTATTGAGTGTACTCTAAGCAGATTACAGCGTGAAGTCTGTTTAGCATACTCACAAAGGAATTTTGCATCTTGTCTCAAAATAATCAATACCAAGCTCCCCAGTCCGATACTTTGAAATGGTGGGGCGAACAACAATTCGAAATTCAACAGGCCAAAGCTTGGCAATTCGGTTCATTGCTCTTTCGTCTGACTCGCGGCATCAAAGAATGGCGTTTGGAATATCATCGTCCTCAATTTCAGTATGACTACGAGCAGCAGTGGCGAATATTAAATGATATCGAATTTGCCATGCCGCCTCCTGCTAAAATCGAACGCTATATGTTCCACAAGACCAATAGCAGCTTTCATTTGATGCCACGCTTGGCTGATCGTTCCGTGGTGATTCGACCTGTTGACCCGATTTATATTCCTGCGGGCCAGCGTGGAACCTTATATATCAGTACCCCCTTGTGGATTGCGGGTTTGGTTGACGGTCTTTCTGAACCGCTATTTGATATTCCCGTGATTCAACCGAAAGATACTTGGTTTGGTAAAGACCCACAAAATGGTGAGATTTGCTACGCAACCTCTGTAGATGGTCGTATCGATTTGAATCTACTCAAACCGCGTGCTTTCCGTGCGGTGACCCCGATTGAGTTTCACAACACCAGCCATCATCAATTGCGTTTTGATCGCATGAATGTACCAGTTCCTGCACTGCCATTATTTTATAGCGAAAGTACAGGACGCTTATGGACTTCTCAAATCAAAGTCTATTATGAAGGTACTGATCATCCAGCACGTATTCGTATTGAAAATAAGACCCCAACTCAAGCGGGTGAAGTCACCTATGTGCATCCCCCTCGTGCACCAGGCAGTACTTTATTTAATATGTTTGATTCATTTTTTTAAGGGGTCGCGATGCCAAATTCAAATATTCCAAAAGATCTGGCTGGCAGTCTCACCAGTTTTTTCACCAACATTAACTTTGAGCGGCTTAGCGAAATCGTAGTCGCTATTATTCTGTGCTTTATCGGCTTTGTGATTGCACGTTTAGTCTCAAATACCTTTATCCGCACCATTGGTAGTCGCTTTAATGCCCATCAACGCTTACTGTGGCGTCGAGGTATTTTTTATTTCATCTTCCTGCTGTTCATTATGACCAGCTTAAGAGAGGCAGGTTTTAAACTCAGCGTATTTTTAGGTGCGGCAGGGATATTAACTGTCGCGCTGGGTTTCGCCTCTCAAACCTCTGCCAGTAACTTGATTAGTGGCTTGTTTTTGATTGGTGAAGGGTCTTTTGAAGTCGGTGATACCATTCAAATTACTTTAATTCGCGGACAAACCATCGAAGGTGAAGTGATTTCAATTGACTTACTTTCAGTAAAACTGCTCACATTGGACAATGTATATATTCGTTTACCAAATGAACAGCTGATACGAACACCCGTGATGAACTTATCCAAGTATCCGATACGGCGTATTCCAATCACCTTGGCGATTAACTTCCACGAAGACATTATTAAAGTTCGACACGTTCTATTAGAGGTTGCTGCTAAATACCCATTGGTTATGGATGATCCCAAAGCGACTGTTACGGTGACTGCCTTTAGAGAATCTTCAATTGAGCTGTTATTTGCGGTGTGGTGCCGCCAAGAAAATTCACTCAAAGTACGCGATGAAATGCAGGAACGCATTCGTAACGGCTTTTTAGAAAACGAGATTGAAATTCCTGTACCGAAAATGGGACTGATTGATCGACCTCTCCCCTTAGAAAATGATGAAGTCGATCAATATGCCAATCAGAAAGAACTCAAAAAAGAACAGAAAGAGAGTTAACTCTCTTTCCGAGTCTCATCAAGCGTAGGCGGTAACGGTGCTAGGTAAGCGATCACCAACATGACGGCACCTGAACCGATAAATGAAATCACACGGGTTAAAGTGCCACTTTGCGATAGATCCAATAACAATAATTTCGCTACGACAATTGCTAACAAAGCTGCACCGACAAACCAGATTTGTCGAATATGACGTCGGCTGGAAAATGTCATCAGAATAAAAGCAAGGATCACCCACAACAGCGTCAAGCTGAGTTGTACATCACCATTCGACCAAATTGCTGCGCTCCAGAATGGTGTACCCAAATAATGGTGCATGGCTCGCACCACCACACTACTCAGCACCAATAGGCCAATCAAAATGGTGGTCACTTTAAAACCCCACTCAATCGAACGCTCTGCACTAAAGTCATGATGATAAATAATCCAGATCAGACCAAAAAACATCAGTAAAGACAGAATATCTGTCAGATTAAGCAGTGGTATAAAATAATATTGTTCAGCTGAATATGGATCTAGACTGACCAATACCAACCAAAATAGCGTTAAACACCAGATTGGCAACTGATGCAGCAACTCAGTTTTATTGGATGTAAATCGCCAAATACTATAAATAGCTGGGACAATGGCAAACGCGACAAGTGGCATGATTGGAAAAATAGCCAATCCTATACTGGCAAGGCTGAGCCAAAGTAATGCGGACCACAGCATAAGAGCTGCTTTAGATGTGTGAGTACTCAAGCTGGTCAATATCAACGTAATCGTGATTGATGCTATGGCAAACATCACTTGATCTAAGCGACTTGACCAGTGCCAAACCACATACACATGTTGAGCAAAACTTTCGCCATAAAGTAAAGCCAACAAAGCTCCCAATAAGATGAGTTGCACATTAGCCCACTGTAAGCGTGATTTAACATGCACCGCCAGACTAAACAATGCCAATAATATTGCAGCAACAGCGAGATAAGGGCTCAGTCCATCGTGCTGCCACTGCATCAATTCAACAGCAGCAATCGCGCCTGAATACAAACCAAGCGCCAGAAAAACCCCACTCAACATGCGTGCACTGAAATACTTCTCGACCTCTTGATAATGCAATAAGTAAAAAGCAGAAATAAATTGAGCAAGCGCAAAAATCGCGGTACTTAAAATTGGGAAATGATCATTTGACCAAACTTGGAACAGTAATGCCACTGAGCTTAATAACACCAGTGCCACGCCAACATAACGGCTTAAACGATATCGTTCAGTAACGCCCCAGACAATCAGTGCAGTTCCCTGAATTACCCAACCTGTAGAAGTCCAATGTGCTCCTTTGGCCAACGGAAAAATTAAGGCTACAAATACCACAGCCAGAATAAAGAAACTTTTTGCCAAAATTGATAATTGTGGATGCTGGCGTTTAATCCAGATATTTAAACTGATATAGACAATCGCGAGTGCAACTGCTCCCCAAGTAAGTGCTGAGGTCGAGTTATGCATTAAATAGGCATGTAGCGAAAAGCCCAGTACAGGGACACTAAAAATCAGACCAACATCTAAAATAGGTTGTAAACGCTCAGATGTCTGGGCTGTTTGTTGCTGCTCATTTTGAGCACGTAACATTAATTGGCTATAACGGATACTGAGCCAAATGAATAAAGCGATATGCAACCACAGGATCATATCCAAAGTATCAAACTGCGCTGTTTTGGCATAAATTCCAATGGTAGAACCACCAATGAACATGGTGGCAAAAAACGCAATTTGATGCAGGATTTTCCAGGGTTGAATAAAGTTCAACGCTGCCACGGCTAAGTTTATGACAAAATAATAACTAAACAAGAAAATCACATCAGGATGATTTTGTGGAATGACCAGCGGAGCTAGATAGGCCATGGTCAATGCCAACATGGCTAAATACAAAGCGTGTTGTTTTAAGCTTAGATAAACCGTTGCCAATAATAAAATGACAAACAGAATACTGGCGATGCTTAAGCTGGCAATCACAGCAAAATGATGTGAAAAAATCAAGGTCAAGAATACAACTGCCAGGCCGACACCTTGTAGAGCCACCGCAAATAATTGATTTTTCTTTTGCAGTAAATATCCTGCAACAGTTGTGGCTACACCCGCAACCGCAATAAAACCCAGTTTCACACCTAAGCTAAGTTGCCAATGCTCACTGGCAAAACGTAATAATAAGATTACCCCAACCATTAATATGGCCACAGCAACACGGAGAATTGGATTGCCATGTATCATCCAGTCCAATGCTGGCTGCCACCAAGCAGCTTGTTTAGACTCAGAAGGATGAGCAGCAGAGGTAGAGTTCTGAAGTATTGGACTTTGAACTGATTCAGGTCGAGCTTGCATCCATGCTGGTTGTTGTTGTTCCGCAATTGGAGAGTGTGAAGCTGTCATTGGTGCTAATTCAATCGCTTGACCAAAATCAGCAGACTGTTGTTGTGGCTGAATTGAAATATCTGGATTGAGTGATTGTGTTGTAACCTGCTCTAAATGCAGCAATCGCGTTTGAAAAGAACTGATGGTTTGGATCAAACACAACAACAATACCAATAAAGCACCACCCGCCAACCACATCCATGTATTGGCATAGGCAAATAGTGCGACAAGTGCCGCGCCATATATCACAATTTTTTGTACGCCAATACCAGCCCCTAATACAGAATTGCTCGGCACTGCTTGTTCGAGTTGAAGCAAACGCTGATGAATTTCAGACAGAATGTGCACAATTACAACAGTCAGGCCAATTGCAGCGGCGACAATCGTCCCTTGCCACTTAAAGGCAATTGCAGCCGCTAGCAACACAGCTAAGGAAATTAAAACAACGATGAGTCCCTGTTTGTCTTTTTTATACATAGACTTATATCAATTATGACAGCTTCATTGTAGCCATCTTACTTGATCACTAGATAAGCAGGTATTATTACATACAAAATACTGCAAATTTTCAACGACACAGCTAGCCGTACTCTTCCACGTTCAGATAAGACAGCCACGGCTTTTTCACGTAAAATACCTATTAATTTATAATTAGGATTTGCGCAATGCCACCTTTTGTCTTGGTAGACGGGTCTTATTTCTTATTTCGTGCTTTTCACGCTTTACCACCATTAACCACGTCTACTGGCTTACATACCAATGCAATACGTGGTGCAATTTCAGCAATCCAAAAACTGATGCGTCGTACTCAGCCTACCCATATGGCTGTGATTTTTGATACGCCAGAACCAACCTTCCGTCATAAATTATCGCCAATCTACAAAGGCGATCGCCCAAGCATGCCTGAGGAGTTATCTCAACAGATTCCTTATTTACATGCGTTGATCAAAGCACAAGGGATACCTTTGTATTTTCTCGCAGGTGCAGAAGCGGATGACATTATTGGTACCTTAACCAAGCGTGCCTTGGCAGAAGGTCATCATGTCCTCATCTCGACGGGTGACAAAGACATGGCGCAGTTGGTCAATGAACATGTCAAACTGGAAGACAGTTTTAAAGAACGTGTTTTAGATGAAGCGGGTGTTTTTGAAAAGTTCGGTGTGCATCCAAATCAAATCATTGATTACCTCACCCTGATGGGCGATGCGTCTGACGGCATCATGGGCGTTCCGGGTGTTGGCGCAAAAACCGCGGCGAAGCTACTGAATGAATACGGCACATTAAACAATATTATTGCCAATGCTGATCAGCTTAAAGGCAAACTCAGCCAAAATATTAAAGATAATGTAGACAACATCAAAGTTGACCATCAACTTGCCAGTATTGTCTGTGATCTAGATCTTGCTTTAGATTGGCATGACCTTAAACTCGCCAATCCTAATGTGGATCAGTTACGTGAGCTCTATACTGAATTAGAGTTTCGTAATCAGTTACAGTCTTTGGATCACCCGAACAATCCCAATAGTCCTGCTTATCAACAGACCTCGAAAAGTATTGCCAAAGCTGAACAAAAAGCAGAACCCGTGGTTGCTGAAGATCATGCCAATCTGTCTAGTCAAGATGATCAACTCGGTAATGCGACTTATCATACGATCTTGAGCCAACAAGATTGGGGTGCCTTATTGCAGCGTATGCAGCACGCCGATCATTTTGCGATTGATACAGAAACCACCAACCTCGATTATCGTGTAGCGGAACTGGTCGGTTTCTCGGTCGCATTTGATGCCAAAGATGCCTATTATGTTCCTGTTGCACATGATTATGAAGGTGCGCCTGAGCAACTGAATCGTGAACAGCTTCTCGCTCAGATCAAACCGATTCTTGAAAATGAACAAGTGAAGAAAATTGGTCATCATCTCAAATACGATGCTCACATCTTTGCCAATCACGGTATCACCATTCAAGGTTGGTATTTCGATACCATGCTGGCTTCATATGTATTGAATGCCGCTGCGACGCGACATGGTATGGATGATGTTGCACGTCTTTATCTTAGTCATTTGACCACGACGTTTGAACAAATCGCGGGTAAAGGTGCAAAGCAAAAAACCTTTAATCAAATCGAACTTGAAGTCGCAGCGCATTATGCAGCCGAAGATGCGCATGTCACTTATCGTTTGTATGAAGTACTTGCAGCAAAACTAAAAGCTCATCCAGAACTGGTCAATATTCTACATAATATTGAAATGCCTGTTGCTCGCGTGCTCACAGGCATGGAAGAAGATGGCATTAAGCTGGATCATCAATTCCTCGATCAACTTAGTGTCGAGTTTTCAGAAACCATCCAAACGCTTGAAGCGCAGGCAGCGGAACTGGCGGGTGAAGCTTTTAATGTTGCCTCACCAAAGCAAGTCGGTGAAGTCCTGTTTGAAAAGCTAGGACTCAAAGGCGGTAAGAAAACTGCAACAGGTCAATACAGTACCAGTGAAAGTATTTTAGAGAAAATCGAACATCCATTGGCTGAAGTCATTTTGGAACATCGTGGCTTGGCAAAACTCAAAAATACCTACACCGATCGCCTGATTGAACAATCGCATGACACAACACATCGTGTACATACCAGCTATCATCAAGCCTTAACTGCAACAGGTCGCTTGTCTTCAACCGATCCAAACCTGCAAAACATTCCAATCCGTACTCCGATTGGGCGTCAAATCCGTAAAGCCTTTATTGCACCTGAGGGTCGTGTGTTATTGGCAGCCGATTACTCTCAAATCGAACTGCGTTTGATGGCACATTTCTCTCAAGATGATGCATTAGTTCATGCCTTTCAACAAGGTCAGGATGTACACCGTCGCACAGCATCTGAAGTGCTTGGCATTGCCATTGAAGATGTGACCAATGACCAACGTCGTCAAGCCAAAGCGGTTAACTTTGGTCTGCTCTATGGTATGTCTGAATTTGGTTTAACACGTCAACTTGGCTTTAGCCGTGAAGAGTCACGTAGCTATATCGCACGTTACTTCCAGCGTTATCCGGGCGTATTGGATTATATGGAACGTACTCGTCAAATTGCGCGTGAGCAAGGTTTTGTTGAAACCATTTTAGGCCGTCGTCTATATACACCAGACATTATGGCAAGCAATAAAATGATCAAACAAGCAGCTGAACGCGCGGCAATCAATGCACCTTTACAAGGCAGTGCGGCAGATATCATTAAACTTGCGATGATTGCAGTCGATAAAATGTTGCCGAAAGATCAAGCCAAGCTGTTATTACAAGTGCACGATGAACTTGTGTTTGAAGCGGATGCTGCAATTGCAGATGAACTTTCAAAACAAATTGCTGAAGTCATGCAATCGGTATTGGAAATTTCAGTACCGTTTGTGGTAGAAGTTGGACAAGGTCAGAACTGGGATGCTGCCCACTAAGCCATCCACACACTAGAAAACAAAAATGTTTCTTGCAGACAGGGGATAAATTCCCCTGCGCTACAAGAAAACTGAAAATCAAGAATATCTGATAAAAATTAATTCGTATAGGAGAAAGGAATGCAAAATGTCCTTTAATCAAGTCCAATTTAACCGTCACCGTTCCATTGATACACTCCGTTTTATTTCAATCTTTTTGGTGTTACTGCACCACTTTAATATCCCATATAAGCTCTTTGACACCTCGATCAATTTTCAGGTTTTTGGTGAAAACATCACCGCGCTTTTAGCCCGAAATGGTAACTATGGTGTCACCATGTTCTTTGTAATCTCGGGCTATCTCATCACCTCACACACCATCAAACGCTGGGGTGCGTTACATCAGATCAATACACGCGACTTTTATATTTCACGATTCGCTCGCATCATGCCGACCTTGATTCTGCTGATCTGTCTGGTCAATCTCTTAGCTGCATTTGAGCTTAAACCTTTTATGACTCAGGCACCCAATGGCATTGTCGTCGCTCAGTCAACAGTTAACCTAGCAGCGTTGACCTTTTGGATGAACATCCTGATTATTGAAAATGGTTGGGTCAACTACGCGCTTGGCGTGTTATGGTCTTTATCTGTGGAAGAAGTGTTTTATTTACTTTTCCCACTGACAGCACTGCTATTTAACAAGAAGCCCTACTTTCTATTTGTCTGTTTCGCGCTGATTCTATTTGCACCGTATTTTAGATATTTACATTCTGGTGAAGAAAGTGGTGCGTACCTCTATCATTACTTCTCTAGTTTTGATGGGATTGCCTTTGGCTGTATTGCAGCACTGATTGCACCGCAAGTTAAGCTGCAAGCCCAAACCTGGTTGGGGTTGAAATATATTGCAATTGCGACAATGTTGATCATTTATTTTTCTGCACCGATTAAACAAAACTGTATTTGGGGCATCAGTCTATTTGCACTTGCGACAGCGATCGTGATTGTTGCAAATGTGGCAAATGAACACACCACCGTGCAAACACAGCGTTTTAAGTGGTTACAAGAAATTGGTAAGAACAGTTATGAAATTTATTTATTCCATCTGATTATTTTAGGTTTCTTTAAACTGTTTTACACACCAGCCCTTACCGAGGGCAACATTAAACTGGTCTTATTATTGATTTATTTCGTCCTTGCAATTGCACTGGGTGCTTTCATTGCGCACTATTTTTCGAATCCGTTAAATCGAGCAATACGGCAACGTTTGATCAAGAAATAAAAAAATGGGCATTACGCCCATTTTTTATTGAATCAGATTTGCTTAGAGACCCGTTAACAGGACTTTAGCTGCTTCATTCATCAAAATTTCAGCCACGTACAAAGCCAAGAACGCCAAAATTGGAGACAAGTCAATCATCCCCATGTTCGGCAATAAGCGACGGAATGGTGCAAGCAATGGTTCAGCCAACTCTTGAATCACTTCAATATAAGGTGAACGCGACTGTGTAAACATCACCACCCAACTTAAAATAATCGTTGCAAAAATCAAATAACGACAGAAACGAATCAAATCTTGAATCATGGTCACAAATGTTGTGATCACCAGATACACCGCACTATGCGGCATCTGTCCAGACAAATACATCAGACCAAACATTTTCAGGAGATACAGCACCACCAACAAAGCAACTGCCGCTAAATTGACACGGCCTTTACCTATCGTCGGAAAAATGCGGCTAAACACATCCACAATCTTGGTAGCTTTCACGGTTGAAAGCACCACTGGATTGTATGGACTGACTGCTGCCAATTGCATTAAAAAACGGAAAAAGACCAATAAAATTGCAACATTGATCAAAACACCAAAAATTAGCGCAGAACTTGCACCCATAATTGTCTTATCCTACTTAAACCGATTTAGTCTTGTCACTCAACTCTTGCGCTAGCTCTTGGCTACGCTTCTGAGCTGCTGCAAGCGCTGCTTGAATATTTTGTGAAATCTGCGCACGATCAAACACCTCTAAAGCTGCTTGTGTTGTGCCATTTGGAGAGGTCACATTTTTACGTAATTCTGCTGGAGAATTTGAGCTGGTAATCGCCATTTGTGCCGCCCCCAACGCTGTTTGCAAGGTCAATGCCGTCGCCACTTTTTCATCGAGCCCCAAGTTTTTGCCAGCACGAATCATACTTTCCATCAAATAGAAGAAGTATGCTGGGCCAGAACCAGAAACTGCTGTTACTGCATCAATTTGAGCTTCACTTTCCACCCAAATGGTTAAACCTGTCGCTGCTAAAATTTGACTGGTTAACTCACGATCTTGAGCATTCACCGCTTCAGATGCATAAATACCATGTGCACCTGTTTGGACTAACGCTGGTGTATTCGGCATGACACGGACAACGCGTTGACTACCACCAATTAAATCTGAAATCGTTTGAATTTCAGCACCCGCAATAATTGAGATCACGAGTTTATCTGACAATAAACCTTTTAATGGTTGTAATACCGTTGCCAAAACTTGGGGTTTGACTGCCAATACCACAACGTCCGCATTTTTAATTGCGTCTACATTATCAGTTGTGGTTTGAATATTTTTTTCTTCTAAGATGTGACGAATTTGTTCTACAGGATCAGAAACCGTAATACGGGTTGTGGGTAAACCACGAGATAGCAGCCCGCCAATCAAGGCTTGTGCCATGTTACCGCCGCCAATAAAACAAATATTTTGGTTCAATGTTGTCGCCATGTCCTACTCATCATACGAAAAAGACTGCTGAAAAACGTCATTACAGTCAGAAATTAAACTTGGTTGCCAACCGCCCTGCTCTAAATAATCAGATTGCGCCAACCAAAAACCCTTTGGGCTAAAAACCCCAAGCATAACATTATCTACGACTAATATTTGAATTGTATGACGTAACCAAGGCAAAATCTGTAGCTCTTGAATGGCTTTTTTCAGAGGCCAATGTCCAACACGACCATAAAGATGAATTATCTCACCCCCCTGTCGTTTAAGCAACGTTAACTCTCGCCCTAAAAGCTGTGAAGAAAGACCAATCGTTTGAGGTTCAATCTTAAATTGTCCAGCCGCAACATGGATGGTTTCGCCCATATCAAACTGTTGTGACAACGTATCTGAAAAGGAGAATAATTTTTCTGCGTATAGCTCATCATGAGTTAAACGATATAACGTCTTCTGATAGCGAACGAAATAATGTTGATTGATATGTAAGGTTGCCTGCGCATCAGGCTTTGCAAGAATGACCTCATGCTGCAATCGCTGCACCATATCATAACTTGGTCGATATTGATCCGCCCCCTTCATCCAAGTCGATAACAATTGACGTTGTCGTGCAGCCGAGAGTTGCTGCAACTTGATCAGATCAAGTACACGATCGGTCGCACATTGTTTCCAATCCCTCTGCAACACTTCATCCAGTATTTCCGCAGCATCCTGCATCAGAGAACTGGTTCGTGTCACAGCAGCCTGCATCTTTGGGAAGCGTTTTTGTAAGACATCCCATAATTTTTCTCGACACCACGCCCGATCATAGTGCGTATCGTGATTGGTTGGGTCTGTCACATAGTCAAAACCAAGTTGCTTCGACCATTGTTCAATTTGCTCACGGCTCAAATCTAAAAATGGTCGCCAAATGGTCATGTCTTGACGGATATCAATTTGCTGCATCGCAGCTAATCCATGTACACCTGCTCCAGAAAACAAACGTAATAATAGCGTTTCAGCCTGATCTTGCTGATGATGCGCCAAGACTAGAATTTCATTGGATTGTAAATGCTGTTGATATGCTTGATAACGTGCTTGCCGCGCTTGCTGCTCTAAATTACCTGTCGCAACGTCTACTTGCTGAATAATACACGGAATATTTAAGGCATCGGACTGCTGCTGTACAACACGGCCCCATTCAGCACTCATCGCTTGAAGTTGATGATCAACATAAATCGCACGGGCTTGCGTGGGAAAAAGTTCAGACATTAGAAACAGCAACAGCATGGAATCCATGCCGCCGCTACACCCAATCAAGAATTGAGTTTGTTCAGAAAAATGCTGAGTTTGTGCTAAGACGCGATGCCTAAATTGCTGCTGCCAAACTTCATTAAACGTTGATAACGTGCGTCGCATCGTTCTTGTGCATCCATCGGTTGCAATTCATCTAAAGCCTGTTTTAGCACATCTTTCAAATCATGCATGACTTTTTCAGGCTGCAAATGCGCACCGTCACCTTCATCCACAACATATTCAACAATGCCTAAAGCTTGAAGTTTATCTGCAGTTAAAGAAAGTGCTTCACTCGCTTGTGCTGCTTTATCTGCGGTTTTCCATAGAATAGACGCACAACCTTCAGGTGAAATCACCGAATAAATACTATGTGACAGCATAATCACACGATCGGCTACACCAATACCGAGCGCACCACCTGAACCGCCTTCACCCAATATTGTCGCAATAACAGGCACTTTCAAACTTGAAAGTTGTGCCAAGCTGGTTGCAATCGCTTCTGCTTGACCACGTTCTTCAGCCCCTACACCTGGATATGCACCCATGGTATCGACGAAGGTGAACACAGGTAAATTGAAACGTTCCGCCATATCAAGCAAACGTTGTGATTTACGATACCCTTCTGGATTACACATCCCAAAGTTATGCTGTAACTTTTCACGTGTGCTGCGACCACGATGTTGACCAACCACCATTACAGGTTGTCCGTCAAAACGCGCCAAACCACCGATCATAGCACCATCATCACCAAATAGACGGTCGCCATGAAGTGCATCAAATTCAGTAAAAATTTCACTGACATAATCTAGAAATTGCGGACGCTCAGGGTGTCGTGCAATTTGAACCGTAGCCCAAGCCTTGGACTGAGTCGCTTTATTTTTCATAAGTCAAGAATGGTCCATAATAATATGGTTAATCAACAAATTTGTCTGACTGAATATTTAACTCAATGTCCCAATGCTTAAATTGCACCTGCTCATCATGCAAGTCTGCAACCAATAAAGGCCATTGTTTAGCATCGCCAGAAACGCTGAGTTGCCATTGTTGATCATTTACAACACTCAGTTCAATGGCAGGAAGCATCTGATCACTACGACTATGGTTCAGCAAAACTGCAAGGCGGAGCAATAAACAAAGATAAAGTAAATGGCTACCGCCAACCTTTAAAACGTCATTTTTTGCATCTGCACGTAACTTACGACGATGGTGTGAAACCAAATGCGAGAGATGATTTTGATCAATTTGTGAGAAACCAGGAATATCTGAATGTTGCAATAAATAGGCCCCATGACGGTGATAACCACCATGACTGATTGCCAATCCAATTTCATGCAAATATGCAGCACGACGCAGTAAGTCACTGTCTTCAGTCGTTAAATTTAATGCATTAGCAACACCATCAAACAATTCTTGTGCCGTATTGACCACACGTTCAGCTTGCTTGGGATCTGCATTATAACGCCCCATTAACGCCTGTACACTACGGTCACGAACATCTTCATGCTTGAAACGACCTAGCAAGTCGTACATCACACCTTCTCGTAATGCACCATCAGAATATGCCAATTTATCGATATCTAAGACTTCAAAAATCGCATATAAAATGGCAAGACCAGCTGGCAAAACTGCTCGACGGTCTTCACGTAGACCTTCAAAATCAATTTCAGTGATATGTTTAAATTTAAGTAATCGATCTTTTAATTTATATAAACCGTCACGAGTCAGATTCTCTTGTTCGTCACTTAAACCTAAATTAACTGAAATTTGACGACAAGCTTTGATAGTTCCACTTGAACCAACAACCGTATCCCAGCCTTCAGACTTATAGGTATTGGCAATCGCAGAGAGTTCTTTACGGGCAGCAACCACTGCTTTATCAAAGGCTTTACTTGTAATTTCACCATCTGGGAAATAAGTTTTACTAAATGCTACACAGCCCATTTGCAAAGATTCTGTATGCAATGGCTCAAATTCTTCACCAATAATAAATTCTGTTGAGCCACCACCGATATCAACAACTAAGCGGCGACCACCATTGGCCATGGTATGTGAAACACCTAAATAGATCAGACGTGCTTCTTCACGTCCTGCAATAATTTCGATTGGTTTTGGTAAAATTTCAGCTGCTTTTTGAATAAATTCATGACCATTTTTTGCTTGTCTTAAGGCATTGGTCGCTACAATACGTAAACGATTAGGTTGAACTGAACTTAAACGCCCAACAAAACGCGCCAAACAAGCCAGTCCACGTTGTTGTGCTGCCTCTGTTAAATTTTTATTTTCATCAAGCCCAGCTGCTAACTGTACTTTTTCTGACATTGAAGCAACTTTCTTAACTTCACCGTGATCAACACGAGCGATTGCCAGATGGAAACTATTCGATCCCATATCAATCGCAGCAAGTAATTCTTCATCAATCAGAAAATCAGACATTATTCATATAAACCCATGCTCAATTCACGCATTAGAGTAATTCACATGCTTACAATTTTAAAGTCATTTTAAGCAATAAAAGTACTGTATTTGCGCTTTTACTTGATAAATGATTGTAGAAGTCGATGATCAACATCGTGAGCATCCATTAGACTTTTCATTTTCAAACTTGAATAATCAGAACAAACCCTTACATTGAATAAAGCGGCAATGTAATATTCATCGTGATGATGATTAAATTCGCACTTTATTTCTTAAATTTGGAGCAACCTTATGTCTGCGACTATTGTTAATACAACTGATGCAAACTTCCAAGCAGATGTTTTAGATGCTGAAACCCCTGTACTTGTTGATTTCTGGGCTGGCTGGTGTGCACCTTGTAAAGCAATTGCACCTGTTCTTGAAGACCTATCAACTGAATATGCAGGAAAAGTAAAAATCGTTAAAGTTGACGTGACTGCATGTGAAGATACTGCTGTAAAATACAACATTCGTAATATTCCAGCATTATTGATGTTTAAAAATGGCGAAGTTATTGCTCAACAAGTTGGCGCAGCACCACGTTCAAAACTTGCAGCATTCATTGACCAAAACATCTAATACAATTGTTAAATGGTCAATCTGAGAAATACGCTACTTATTGAATAGCGTATTTCTTAGTAAAAATTGACAATTTGCTTGATTTCCTCTATATTTCTGGATCAAGAAGCTTTGAATGGAATCTACTTCATTGCGCTTCTTAAAAGACACAAAACATAAGATCGCCGCTCGGCAATAACAATTGTTTTCACATTTCTCTCTGAAACAATGAACCAGACTACTGAATCGTGGTTGTGTAAATACAATTACATCAGCATGTATGTATGCGGTCGATTTTTTATTCTTTCCCTAACGTAGTCCTCCACTTATTCCATTCTGTCTGACCACTTATGAACTTAACTGAACTCAAGAAAAAACCCATTGGCGAACTCATTAAAATTGCGGAGTTTATGGGCCTTGAAGGCATGGCACGTAACCGTAAACAAGATATTATTTTTGCCATTTTAAAACGCCATGCCATGAATGGCGAAGAAATCTTTGGTGATGGCGTTCTCGAAATTCTTTCTGATGGTTTTGGCTTTTTACGCTCTGCAGCTGGTTCATATTTAGCTGGGCCAGATGACATCTATGTCAGCCCATCACAGATTCGTCGTTTCAACCTCCGTACAGGCGATACCATAACAGGTACCATTCGTCCGCCAAAAGAAGGTGAACGTTATTTTGCTTTATTAAAAGTAAACCAAATTAACTACGATACGCCCGAAAATTCACGTAATAAAATTCTCTTTGAAAACCTCACTCCATTATTCCCTACTGAGCAATTGGTTATGGAACTTGGTAACGGTACAACAGAAGATTTAACCTCCCGTGTTGTCGACCTGATTGCACCAATCGGTAAAGGTCAACGCTCTATTATTGTTGCACCACCGAAAGCGGGTAAAACAATGTTATTACAAACCATTGCTCAGTCAATTGTGCGTAATAACCCAGAAGTATTCCTAATTGTGCTTCTCATTGACGAACGTCCTGAAGAAGTAACAGAAATGGAACGCACAGTCCGTGGTGAAGTGATTGCATCTACATTTGATGAAGCACCAGCCCGTCACGTTCAAGTTGCTGAAATGGTAATTGAAAAAGCGAAACGTCTAGTTGAACACAAAAAAGATGTGGTGATTCTACTTGACTCAATTACCCGTCTTGCACGTGCTTACAACACGGTAATTCCATCATCAGGTAAAGTATTAACTGGTGGTGTAGATGCTCATGCTTTAGAACGTCCTAAACGCTTCTTTGGTGCTGCACGTAATATCGAAGAAGGTGGTTCACTTACCATTATTTCAACTGCCTTGATTGAAACAGGCAGTAAAATGGATGATGTCATCTACGAAGAATTTAAAGGTACTGGTAACCAAGAGATTACCCTTGATCGTCGTATTGCTGAGAAACGTGTATTCCCTGCAATGAATATCAAGAAATCAGGTACTCGCCGTGAAGAACGCCTCATGAGCGAAGAAAATCTTCGTAAGGTTTGGATTCTACGTAAATTATTACATCCAATGGATGAACTTGCAGCGATGGAATTCTTATTGGATCGCATGAAAGAAACCAAAACCAATGATGACTTCTTCGATCAAATGAAAAGAAAGGCATCAACTTAAATTTCAACTAAAAAGCTACCTTAATGGTAGCTTTTTTTATTTGGTTGACATACTTACAGAATATTTACATATTCTTCAAAAAAACATCACGATAAATAATTTATTGATTTATATAATTATATTAAAAGAACAGGTGTTGTTTTTTCAACTTACCGATTCAAATTATATAATCTATAGTTATTTTCTATCAAAAAATAGCCAAATTCTACCCATTTTTGTCGTTTTGTTGGACAGAACAGTAGTAATTCATGAATTGCTTTGATAGGATAGCTACAGACCAGTTAGGCTGCTCCCTGCGTTGTTACCTAAAGCGTTTAGGAATAATAAAAGCACAAACAGACTAGCTCAGGTTTTTTTTAATCTCACAATTTTATGAGAGTGATGCCATGTTATTCAAAAAATTCGCTGTTGTTGCTGCTATTGCTACTACTTTAGCTTTCGTTGGTTGCTCTAAGAAAGAAGAAGCTCCAGCGACTGACGCTACTGTTGCTGCTTCTGAAGCTGTAGAAGCTGCTTCTGAAGCTACTGCTGTTGTTGAAACTGCTGCTTCTGACGTTGCTGCTGCTGCTTCTGACGTTGCTGTTGCTGCTTCTGACGTTGCTACTACTGAAGCTTCTGCTGCACACTAATCTATTTTTTAGATTAAAAAAAAGAGAACCTCGCGGTTCTCTTTTTTTATGCCTAAGTTTTATCCATGCTCATGGAATTTAGGCATAAAAAAGCAGATCAATCGATCTGCTCATTCCCAACACGCTGTCTAAATTTCTGCCCTGCTCGGAAGGTCACCACTCGACGTGCAGAAATCGGAATCTCCTCACCTGTCTTTGGATTACGTCCTGGACGTTCACGTTTATCACGTAACTCGAAATTACCGAAGCCAGAAAGTTTGACTTGTTCACCCGCAATTAATGCTTGGCTGATTTCGTCAAAAAATAATTCGACCATTTGTTTTGCTTCGCGGCGATTTAAGCTAGTAAGCTCACTTAAATGGTCCGCCATATCTGCTTTAGTTAATGCTGTCATGAGGCCCTCAATGTCGCTTGGTAAGTGTCTTCCAACACTTGAATAATGTTATCCATACCAGATTTAATTTCAGCATCTTCAAGCGTACGAGTTGGATGTTGCCATAACACTGCAAAAGCTAAAGAGCGCTTGCCTTGTTCAACCCCTTGCCCCGTATACACATCGAACAACCATGTTGAGTCGAGTAACTCACCACCAGTCTGCTCAATTAACCGCTGAATATCTCTTACCTCAATATTATCAGAGATTAAAAGCGCAATATCACGTCTAACCGATGGAAAACGTGATAATTCTGTAAAATTAGATACATAAGATTGCAAAACTGCCTGTTGATCCAGCTCTGCAACCCAGGTTATGCCCAAATTCAGTTCATTTTCCAATGATGGATGCAAGCGACCTAAATAACCAATCGATTGTCCATTCACTAAAATCTCTGCAGATTGCCCTGGATGTAACCATGCACGCTCAGTACGAGCAAATTCAACACTGATGCGTCCAGCTGCTAAAATTTCTTCAACCTCACCTTTGAAATCCAAGAAATCCATTGCCTGTGGTTTTGCATGCCAAGATTCTGGTGTACGTGAACCTACAGCAATCAATGCCAAAGTCGGAATCTGTTTAAGGTCGTGAATGCTTTGTGCATTCTGATAATCAAAACGTAAACCTAATTCAAAGAAACGTACACGCTGCTGTTGGCGATTTAAGTTGTACTGTACACATGGAATCAGACTTGATAACAACGTACTACGCATTGCAGCCAAATCACTTGAAATTGGATTCGCCAACATCAATGGCTGTACATTTGGATTCAATTGCTTCTCAAGTTTTGCATCGGCAAAACTAAAGCTAATCGCTTCTTGATAGCCTAATGTTGCAACGGTTTGACGTAGTTGCGCAACTTCAAAACGGTCTTGATATTTCTCTAATTTCGCATCAGTTTTCGGCAAACTAATCTGAATATTGTCATAACCATCAATACGGGCAACTTCTTCAATTAAGTCTTGATAGATTGCCATATCATAGCGATGTGATGGAGGGACGATACTCCACTCACCTTCAGCTTTACTTTCAACCACACAGCCGAGACGCGTCAAAGCATCGGCAATAAAATCACCTGCCACTTGATAACCGAGCAATTGGTCTACTTGAGCTTGTTTTAACTCAATTGCTTCGCGCTTTGGCAACAAAGCTACTTGCTCAGCAACGGTTACTGGACCAAACTCACCACCAGCAAAGGCTTGAATCAGCTCAGAAGCACGGTGCATGGCAATCATTGGCAATTCAAAATCTACACCGCGTTCATAACGTTGTGATGAATCCGTATGTAAACCAAAACGACGCGCACGACCTGCGATCGCTAAAGGCGCAAAGAATGCACTTTCAAGGAAGATGTCTTGGGTATCATCTGTTACAGAAGTATCCAAGCCTCCCATAATACCTGCAATGGCCAAAACTTTTTGATCATCTGCAATGACCATCATGTCATCTTGTAATTCAATTTCTTGATCATTGAGCAGCGTCAATTTTTCTTGAGCTTTGGCTTGACGAACTTGGATTGAACCTTCAATTTTTGCCAAATCAAAGGCATGCATTGGTTGGCCCAACTCAAGCAACACATAGTTGGTAATATCGACCAAAATGCTATGTGTACGAATACCTGAACGTGCGAGAGCTTGTTCCATCCACTCAGGAGTTGCCGCTTTAACATTCACATTTTTGATAATACGACCCAAATAACGTGGCGTACCTTCTGTGCTAATCGTTACTGTTTTCTCATCATTAATTGATGCAGGTACAGACTGAATCTCAGGCTCATTCATCTTCAACTGATTGATCACTGCGATTTCACGTGCAATTCCACGAATACTAAAGCAGTCACCACGGTTTGGTGTGATACTGATATCAATGACATTGTCATCAAGCTTTAAATAGTCACGAATATTTGCGCCGACTGGTGCATCAGCAGGTAATTCCAACAAACCATCAATTTTGTCTTCTAAATCAATTTCAGAAGCACCACACAACATCCCTTGTGATTCCACACCACGCAGTTTGCCTTTTTTAATTTTAAAATCGCCTGGCAGTACAGCGCCAATCGTCGCAACAGGTGCTTTCATGCCGACACGAACATTTGGCGCGCCACATACGATTTGTAATGGCTCACCAGAACCAATATTAATTGTGGTGACGCGTAAACGATCGGCATCTGGATGCTGTTCAACGGTCAGAACTTCTCCAACCACCACACCTGTAAATGGTTTTGCTACAGGTGCTAATTCATCAACTTCTAAACCTAGCATGGTCAATTGATCAGAAAGTGCTTCGCTATCAATTGCTGGGTTCACCCACGTACGTAACCAATTTTCACTAATTTTCATTTGTTTCTTCCTTAAATCTCCCCTAACCCCTCTTTAACAAAGAGGGGAAACACAAAACATCAATTCGTGAAAGTCCCCCTTTCACAAAGGGGGATTTAGGGGGATTTTAATCAATAATCTATAAACTGTTTAGGCAAACTGGCGTAAGAAACGCACGTCATTTTGGTAGAACATACGCAAATCATTGATGCCATAACGCAACATTGCAAAACGCTCTACCCCTAAACCAAAAGCAAAGCCTTTGTATTTATCAGGATCAATCCCTGCAGCACGTAGTACATTTGGATGCACCATGCCACAACCTAAAACTTCTAACCAACGACCACGCTCATCCATAATATCTACTTCAGCACTTGGCTCAGTAAATGGGAAATAAGAAGGACGGAAACGTACTTTCAAATCTTTTTCAAAAAATTCATTGAGTAGGTTAATCAATAAACCTTTTAATTCAGCAAAGCTGGTATTTTCTGCAACGTATAAACCTTCGATCTGATGGAACATTGGCGAATGGGTTTGATCCGAGTCACAACGATATACACGGCCCGGACACACGATACGAATTGGCGGTTGACTAGTTTCCATAGTACGAATTTGTACGCCCGAGGTATGAGTACGAAGCAAATGTGTTGCATCAAAATAGAAGGTGTCATGCATAGCACGAGCTGGATGGTGACCCGGAATATTTAAGGCTTCAAAATTATGATAATCATCTTCAACCTCTGGACCATAAGCAATTTGGAAGCCAGCTTTAGTAAAGAACTGGCAAATCCGTTCTTGTACTTGAGTAACAGGATGAATACTTCCCATACGCTGACCGCGACCAGGTAAAGTAATATCAATCGTTTCACTTGCTAATTTTTTTGCAAGCTCAGCTTGTTGTAATGTTTGTTGACGTTCAGTCAAAGCCGTATTGATTGCTTCACGAACAGCATGAATCGCAGCACCTTGTACTTTGCGCTCTTCAGGATCCATTTTTCCAAGTGCTTTCGACTGCTCTGCAAGCTGGCTTTTCTTCCCTGTAAATTGCACACGGACTTGATCGAGTGCAGCAAGGTCTTGAGCCGCTGCAATGGCAGCAAGCGCTTCAGTGGTCAGGGCTTCCAGTGACATAGTAACTCTCAAAGCAACAAAATATAGAAATAGAATAAAACGCTATAGTTTATCAGCTTTTTACCTATTTAATGAAGATAAACGACTGCTTAAATAGAGTACTTTTTCAGTTTTAATTTAAAGATAAAACAACAAGAATATGAAGCAGATGGCTTAATTTTTATTAAAAATTAATCAATAATTGGATAAAATGTATAAGATACTAAGGTCTATTGACATTTCAAGCATCTATGAAATATCAATAAACCCGAATTCGTCAATGAGAAAGAATAACGATGGCGCTTAATCAAATCTGGAAACAACAGCTTACACTTGTCACCTATGGCAATGAATTTCTTGCGGGCGATCTCAATTTTAGCCGCTGGGTTGAGCATCCGATTTTTAATCAAAATCGACTAATTTTTCGGGATTTACTCTCCCAACACCTGTTGGCACAACATTTCCAAATTTGGCTTGAAGGCTTGAAAAAACAAGGTGTGAAGAAACTCAGCCTACACCTCTCAAGCGTATTAAATGACGAACAAAACCCAAATGCCAATGTTGAGTTACTCCCCTTCGCTCATTTTATTGTCAGCCACCAAGCCAACAAAAAAATAGCTTGGATCTGCGGGCATGAACTGGCTGAATGGTATAACAGTGATCAAGAATTTATCACACCTCAAAGTCAACAAAGTACAACCCACCAAGAGGTGCTTTGGCGTTATGAGTTAAGTGATAAGTTTACAAAGAAAATTGATGCTGACTTACAGAAAGTGAATTGGAATCAGGTTGCGATTTTCTTGGAAAAAGAGCTTTTTGACAGTAAATATGCGGAACATTTTTCAGAACCAGAACAACAAGACCTTCCATTTTACGGACACGACATTGATCCAACAGTGCTATCAGAACAACAGCTTGCATTAATTCCAACAGACTACCCTGCGGATTGCGCACATCGCTTATTACACCGCACCCAAGCTTTGGCTGATTATTTGGAGCAACAAAGACAGCATCCTTACAGTGCTACTGGTCAATTGATTAGCCCAGAAGAACAAATTAATTTACGTAATTTTTCACAGAAGACCGATGATTTATTTGCCAAGCTGATCGTCAAAACAGCAAACCATTATCAGACTGCCCAACTGACAGCAGAGGAGCCAGAAATCATTGACCGGACCATGGAAGTGCCACATCATCCTGATAAGACTCAACATCACAAGGTTGGCACATCCGGCGTGATTAAATTGATTGTTCTTACGGTGATTATCTGTCTGGTTGCTTATTATTTTGGTCTATAACAATACCGCTATGCATAAAGAAACCTAAATCCCAACGTCTAGGTTTCTTTACTTTTATCGATTAAAAAGTTGGTCTAATTTTTATAATCACTTTATGCCCACCATCATGTTGATTGACGATGTGATGCACATTTTCAATTTCACCCTCAACTTCAGCGTCTGGCCCATAGAAAATTCGGATGGTTTCACCCTTTCTAGGCACAATACTCAGTTCTGTTTCAAATGCACCTTGCTGCAATCCTTCTACACTGACTAACATATTTTTATCCTGATGCTGTTTTCTTTACTGTAAAAAGATTTCCGAACAAAAGTCTAATTAAACATGTTTGGGTTATGTAATTTCACAATCAATCAACAACTTGATTTACTCATTATAATCCAAGTCATCTTCATCAATATTGATAAAATCAGGTTCAGGGGTTTGTTCAAATCGTACCGCTAGAATCTCAGTTTGCTTTAGTAAACTTGCTTTAGCAACACGATGCATACCATCCATCACTCGCCCTTGCGCGCATAGAATAATCGGATAATGCAGATCA
This sequence comes from Acinetobacter sp. C26M, assembly GCF_023702675.1. Classification (NCBI taxonomy): domain Bacteria; kingdom Pseudomonadati; phylum Pseudomonadota; class Gammaproteobacteria; order Moraxellales; family Moraxellaceae; genus Acinetobacter; species Acinetobacter sp. C26M. The sequence goes on along the minus strand of NZ_CP098478.1, from coordinate 676,519 downwards.
GCATCTTGCACCAATTGAAAGTGCTCAATGATTTGCTGTGTGGTCGGATACTGATCTGGAAACCAATAGGCTTCATTGAGTTCTTGAATATCAGCAAGCGCAACTTTCTTGGTAACGAAATTATTTGTCAATGCAACCAAGCGATGAACATCCCAAATATATGTATCTTCGCCAACTTGTCTAAAGTGATATTGTCTACGCACGTTTTAACCTCTGTATATTTCAGCTATGATCATTAGCTTATAGTTATCAAGAAACATATGTAAAAGAAGATTTTTCTTATATTCCTCCACACTCGCTTCAACAAAAACCTCAGACCAATCCTGAACTTAATAATGATAACAATACAGAAGAAAAGCCAACATCTGCTACGGCCTCGACGCTTTATCTGATCTTCTTTCTAGCTATTGTCATCGGGCTACTTTACGGGGTGTTCTGGCTGGTTAACCATTATGAATTCGCCAAATTTATGGTAATAACGCTCGGCGTAATTATTTTTCTGATGATTTGGTCCAGAAAGTAGAATACAAAGCATAACAAGACTGCTAAAAAGCGGCCTTGTTATTTTGTGCATGTAGCAACTGAGCGCGCACCTGCATGAGTGCAAAACCAAGTAAGTTTAATCCCTGCCATTGGCTCGGGTCTTGGATATGCTGATGATCTTGTGCCATACCAATCCCCCAAATCTTATCGACAGGCGATGCTTCAACCAAAATACGATCATGCGTGGCAATCAAGAAATCTCTTAATTCTGGATGCTGTGAGAATTTAGCCAAATTTGCCTGTACCACGATATCAAAACGCTTTTCCTGCCACAGTTGTTCGTCATAGTTATTTACTTTTCGACCTAACTGTTTTGCTTCATTCGGATGCGTGACCTTCAAAATCTGATTAAATCTCTCATCATCATTAAAGAGTTTTGCTTTTTGCGCCATCATATAATGTTCCGCTGTGAGATATTCAACACCATCCTGTTTGAATGGCGATGGAAACCACTGGCTAAAACAGCTTTTGTCTACATGATCGGTTTGCTTTGGGGTATGCCCCCAGAAATATAAATATTTAAATGGGCAGCCTTGTTGGACTTGTTGAATTAAATCATTTAAAAATTGTTCGTCTTGCATTATCTATCTCTGATTATTATCTATTATTAAAAAACCAATTCACTAAAAATAAAAAAGACCGCTAAAAAGCGGTCTTCTTTGAATCTCTAAGCTTATGCAGCTAATGCGCCTTTAGCTTTTTCAGCTAAAGCAGCAAATGCAACTGCATCATGCATAGCGATGTCAGCTAATACGCGACGGTCGATGATCACTTGAGCTTTTTTCAAGCCATCGATCATACGGCTGTATGACAAACCGTTAAGACGAGCACCAGCATTGATACGCGCAATCCATAAAGCACGGAATTGACGTTTCTTTTGACGGCGGTCACGGTAAGCGTATTGACCAGCTTTGATTACCGCTTGGAACGCTACGCGGTAAACGCGTGAACGAGCACCATAGTAACCTTTAGCGCGAGCAAGAATTTTTTTGTGACGACGATGAGCCACTACACCACGTTTTACACGAGCCATTTATAATCTCCTTAGATGTATGGGCACATAGCACGAACTGATGCAACGTCACTTACGTGAACCATTACACAGCCGCGCAATTGACGGATACGCTTAGCAGATTTTTTGGTCAAAATGTGGCGTTTGAACGCTTGTTTACGCTTAAAGCCGTTTGCAGTCGCTTTGAAGCGTTTAGCTGCACCACGGCGAGTTTTCATCTTAGGCATAACAACCTCTTTTGAACACCTGTTCGGAACGTTTGCACCATTGCAAAAACGACCTGCAGGTAAGGGAGCCGATATTCTAAAGCATCTTCATTCAAAACAAAAGCAAAATGCTCATTTTTTGATAGCAACTCCATTATTTTCGCCAAACGTTATTTTCCATAATTAATTCTCAAATTATGAGAAATATGCACAAAATAAGCGCATATAATAATGACAAATTCTTAAATCTCAATCTATATGAATATACAGAATGATGCTTTCGCCGCGTTGCGGTATCGGGATTTCTCTATCGTTACCCTCAATCAATTCTGCTTAACCCTAGCAATCTTGATTCAGGAAATTATTGTCGCTTATTCACTCTATCAAATTACTCGTGATCCGCTCACCTTAGGTTTCATTGGTCTGGCAGAGGCTATCCCATTCATCACACTCTCGTTATGGGGTGGTTATTTTGCGGATAAGCTAAATAAACAGAGCATCATGAAGGTCTGCTTATTTTTCTCTATTCCTTTGCCTTTGATCCTTTGGGGACTGTTCCATTTACATGGTTTAGAGAAAATTGGGATTAGCACCCTCTCTTGGGGCATCTATGCTGTTATTTTTGCATTAGGAACCATTCGCGGCTTCTATAATCCATCTGCAACTTCACTCAAGCCTTTTTTGATTCCACGAGAACTGTATGCCAATGGTGCGACATGGACCACGATTGGCTGGCAAAGTGGAGTCATTATTGGCCCAATGCTGGGTGGTTTTATGCTGGCTTATCTTGGTCGAGAAAATAGTCTATTTGCAGTTACAGTATTGTTGTCGATCTGCTTTATTCTCATTAACTGCTTACAGCAACGTACGTTCCCAAAAATGGAAACTGAAAATGTACTGCAAAGCCTGACTGATGGTTTCCGTTTTATCTGGAAAACCAAAATCGTTTTATGGGCGATCTCGCTTGATCTAGTATCCGTGTTATTTGGTGGCGTGATTGCACTCCTGCCCATTTTTGCAGAAGATATCTTAAAAGTTGGTCCTGAAGGTTTAGGCTATTTACGTGCTGCACCATCAATCGGTGCACTACTCACCATGATCGTGTTGACCAAATTCCCTCCAATGCAACATGCTTGGCGGAATATGTTATTGGCTGTAGCTGGTTTTGGTATTTTTACCATCCTGTTCGCTTTCTCAAACAATATGTGGCTGTCTCTGTTTGCGCTCGCAATGACAGGTGCTTGTGACAGTATTTCCGTGGTGGTTCGTCAAACTGTGTTGCAAATTTTCCCACCCGAAAATATGCGCGGTCGCGTTGCAGCAGTAAATGGAATGTTCGTTTCATCGAGTAATGAATTGGGTGCCTTTGAATCAGGTCTGGCTGCCAAATACTTAGGCACTATTAGTGCAACAATTCTCGGTGGATGTATGACCTTAGCAGTAGTAAGTTATTGCTGGTTTAAAACCAGTGATTTATTCAAAGTCGATATTACCAAAGGCTCAGAACATTAAATCAATGGGGAGAGGCTCTCTCCTTTCCCTATTTTAAAAAACACCCAAATACAATACATATAACGTCAAATAACGCCCACCTTTGGCAATGGTGACAATCAATAGAAATCGCCAGAAATTCTCCTTCATCAAACCTGCAATTAAAGTAATTGGGTCACCTATCACAGGGGTCCAACTCAGCAATAAAGAATAAAAGCCATATTTATGATAAATCTGCTGTGCTTGTAACAACCGTTGTTCTGAAACAGGAAACCATTTCTTATCTTTAAAGTGTTCGATTTTTAGCCCAAGCCACCAGTTCACACAGGAACCTAAGACATTGCCAATCGTCGCAAGCAAAATCAGGTAAATAGGATTAGAAAGCCCTTGTACCAATAATGTCATCAATACTGCTTCAGACTGTAAAGGCAATAAGGTAGCAGCGCCAAAGGCAGAGAGAAATAATAACAAATAAGACATCAAAACAAGGTTCTCTCAAACAGGCAGCAACACAGCATCAAGAGCAGACCATATAACGTGAATGCTATAGATTCAAGGTTAATTTTGCCCAAGTCGCTTCAAGCATCTCCTGTGAAATATCAATCCGAAAAACGCTTTTAATGCTTTGTTCAAACTCATCCAAAGTGAATAACTCTTTCTTATCAGAATTTCCTTTACCATGCGTTCTTAAAACACGATCTTTTAAGGTAATTCGCACCTCTGCATTAGCAGTAGATAACATTAAATACTGAGTAAATAAGGATTCAGGCGAGGTCGAAATGTACCAATTTGCAACGAGAGCATCTGCATCTGCAATTTGCTGCTCGGAGTTAATCGCATAGACATTTACCCATTGACCATGAATATAGACTTGCAGCATATATGTCATTTCCGTCAGCACTGTCGTATCCAAACCACTCTGTGCAGCTTCAACAAATCTAAAAGGTTCTAGTGGTGTCTGCTGTGTTTCACCAATTTGATCAAGTGATAAAACCGTGGTCGGGGTCATCCCCCCAAATCCAGGATCATACAAAAACAATTGCTGATCAATACATACCAGTGTGACCAAATGAGTTCTCACTGGAGTACTGGAAGGCGAGCTTTGATAATACACTCGACCGAGTACGTTATATGCCTCATAACCCAGTTCAGTTAAGGCAATTCTGGTTAGGGTACTGTGTTCTAGACAATAGCCTTCACGATTTTCAATCAATAATTTTTGAACAAGTTGGTCTGACGCTAATGAAACCTCATCTCCTAAAAAAGAGGATAAGTTACCAAAAGGGATAGCTTGCACATGACGACTTAATAGGCTTTTTAGATTAGCCAAAGTTGGAGAGAAATCTCCTTCAAAACCAAGCTTTTTTAAATAAAGGGCTGATATTTTTGCTTGCATGATGCTTTATCTTTGATGAACTTGAATTATCGTAGCTTGAACATGTATAGACTAGATGAAAAATTACACAATTATAAAATAGTCAGGCTTACACGATTGAAAGCATGGCTTGGCCAAGGATTATTTTTTTCTTTTAGCCACTTGAGATCGAATGGAAAAATGCACGACTGAAAAAATGAATGGAAAAAGAAATGCGATCCAAAATGTAAGATCAGACTTGACCATTTTTTGGTACCACGTCAGCTGCATTTCACCCGCAGAGACTGCTGCCCAGTCAATAGACACAGTAAGGTCAAGATAAATGTATAACAATAGATATACACTTAAAAATCCAACAAACACCCCTGAACTAAAATACGAGTTTCCAGTTTCAAGCTGCAACCACGCAAATAAAGATGAAAAAATTAAACTGAGACTTCCGATAAAGGCTAAAACAATAAACCAGAAAATATCAATTCCAAGAAAATACTGCATGAGGCTGCATGAAATTGCCGTGATCAACAACAATCCCATCGCAATCGCCCAATGCTTTAAGTAGCTGTTTCGCTCAACCCCTTGATTCATCCAACTTTGATCGATAAGGCTGTTTGTATCGCAGGGCGAGCTGTTAAGCGTTCAATATAATCTTTCACATAGGGATAGTCTTCAAGCTGAATGCTCTGCCATTCGTAACGTAATGCCCATGGTAAGATTGCCATATCCGCAATCGAGTATTCACCTGCCACAAACTTCTGACCAATCAACTGTTTGTTTAAAACATTATAAAGACGTTTGGTTTCATTAATATAACGATCAATCGCATAAGGAATATGCTCAGGCGCAAACTTGTTGAAGTGGTGATTCTGTCCCAACATCGGACCAAAACCACCCATTTGCCACATCAGCCATTGTTCCACTTCTACACGTTCTTGTTCATCAGTCGGATAGAACAAGCCAGTTTTTCGGCCTAAATATTGTAAAATTGCACCAGACTCAAACACAGAAATCGGTTCACCACGTGGGCCATTTTGATCGACAATCGCTGGAATTTTATTATTGGGAGAGATTTTTAAAAAGTCGGGTTGAAACTGATCATTTTCCAAAATATTGATGGGAAAAATCTGGTAGTCGAGCCCCATTTCCTCTAAGGCAATTGTTATTTTATGCCCATTGGGTGTACCCCAGTAATATAAGTCAATCATTTATATTGTCCTATTCATCGTTATCTTGACTGTTGTTGCGTTATAGCACACTTCACCCATATCGATCAGCAAATAAGCACGAAAAGAAACAATAAAGCGGTGTTTTCAAAGGTAATCTTGCAAAACCTTAAGCTTGACTTGCCAAGAATTCTTTGGCTTTTTCACCTACAAATTTACGACCTGCATTACTGCCATTGATCCACTCCTCCACGGAAAATAAATCAAACATTCCTACTTTAAATAAGGTTGGCACAGCTAAAGCCAGTTCTTCTTCTACAGTACCTCGAACCCCTGCGTTATATAAATGAATATTATGCAGCATGGTCGCGACAGTCCCCGTCTGGACACGACTGCCGTCTTTCAATTTGACTTGCGGTAGTACCTCTCCGTCCTGTACCACCTTTTGATTAATTTCAGAGAGTTGCTCAGTACCTGTAATTGTCGACATGTCATTTTCCTATTTTTAATTCGTATCAATCTTCAACCTACCCTATCATATTTTGATTCGGATGCCTGTGGATGACACTTAGAAAGTTTTGAATGGAACAATGCATTATTTTAGACATAAAAAAGCACCGCTAAGTGCGGTGCTTTTTTGTAAGAAAAATTACTTTTTCTTTTTCGGACCAATTAACATGCCCATTTGACGACCTTCCATCTTCGGCGCTTGTTCAATAACGCCAAACTCAGCAACGTCAGCTTCAATTTTTTGCAATTGAGCCAAACCAAGCTGTTGATGTGCCATCTCACGACCACGGAATCGCAAAGTGATTTTTACCTTATTTCCTTCTTCAAGGAAACGTAAAATTGCACGCAATTTAATTTGGTAATCACCTACATCCGTTGCAGGACGTAATTTGATTTCTTTCACTTGCACTTGATGCTGTTTTTTCTTCGCATCTTTTTGCTTTTGCTTTAAGTCAAATAAGTGCTTGTTGTAGTCCATGATTTTACAAACAGGTGGTTCTGCATTCGCCACAATCTCAACAAGGTCAAGATTAGCTTCTTCTGCAGCACGCAATGCTTCATTTAATGAAACAACACCTTTTTGTTCTCCATCTGCAGCGACGAGGCGTACTTCTTTCGCACGGATCTCATCGTTAATTGCAGGACGGTTACTTTTAGCACCTTGTTGTTGGTTACGGTCAGGCTGTTTAATCTTTATTACTCCACGATATACCGGCCACGTTCGGCAACGGCAGATTTCACTAAGTCAATAAATGCATCTACTGACATAGTACCTAAATTTTTTCCTGAGCGAGTACGCACATTAACTGTACCCTCTTCAACTTCTCGATCACCGAGAACAAGAAGGTAAGGAATACGCTCTAGGGTACGCTCACGAATCTTAAATCCGATCTTTTCATTTCTCAAGTCAGAAATAGCACGAAGACCATTTTCTTTGAGTTTTGCGACCACTTGCTCACTTGCCTCAGCTTGTGAATCAGTAATATTCATGACACAAGCTTGGATTGGTGCAAGCCATGGTGGCATGAAGCCCGCATAGTGTTCAATTAGTATACCAATAAAACGCTCGAAACTGCCAAGAATTGCACGATGAAGCATGACTGGTTGATCACGATCATTGTCTTCAGTGACATAAGAGGCATCTAAACGAATTGGCAAGTTGAAGTCACATTGGATTGTACCGCACTGCCATACACGACCTAAGCAGTCTTTCAATGAGAATTCAATTTTCGGACCATAGAATGCGCCTTCACCTGGTTGTAAGTCCCAAGCCAAGCCAGCATCATCTAAAGCATCCGCTAAAGATTTTTCAGCCAAGTCCCAAAGCGCATCATCACCCACACGTTTTTCTGGACGTGTCGACAATTTCATTTGCACTTCTTCAAAGCCGAAGTCTTTATACACATCTAAAGTCAGCTTAATAAAGTCAGCAACTTCTTTACCAATCTGTTCTTTGGTACAGAAAATATGTGCATCGTCTTGAGTAAAGCCACGAACACGCATAATACCGTGTAAAGAACCTGATGGTTCATTACGGTGACAAGAACCAAACTCAGCTAGGCGAATTGGTAAGTCACGATAAGACTTTAAGCCTTGATTAAAGACCTGTACATGACATGGGCAGTTCATTGGCTTCACTGCATAGTTACGACTTTCAGAGTGAGTCGTAAACATATTCTCAGCATAGTTCGCTGCATGCCCTGACTTTTCCCAAAGCGTAAAGTCTACGATTTGTGGTGTCTTAATTTCTTGGTAGCCATTGTCTTGTTGAACTTTACGCATGTATTGTTCAAGCACTTGATAAATGGTCCAGCCATTCGGATGCCAGAACACCATACCCGGTGCTTCTTCTTGCATATGGAACAGGTCTAATGCTTTACCAATTTTACGATGGTCACGCTTTTCAGCTTCTTCAATACGTTTAATATAAGCAGCTAACTGCTTTTTATCAGCCCAAGCAGTACCATAAATACGTTGTAGCTGTTCATTCTTCGCATCACCACGCCAGTAAGCACCAGAGATTTTAGTGAGTTTGAATGATTTTAAGAATTTAGTGTTTGGTACGTGCGGACCACGACACATATCCAAATAGTCTTGATGGTAGTACAAGCCCATTTGGGTTTCATTCGGCATGTCTGCGATCAAGCGTAACTTATATTCTTCGCCACGTGCTGTGAATTCTGCAATCACTTCATCACGTGGAGTCATCTTTTTGATGACGTCATAATCTTGATCGATGAGCTTTTTCATGCGCTCTTCAACCGCAGCCATATCGTCCAAAGTAAATGGACGTGGCATCCAGATGTCGTAGTAGAAACCCTCTTCGATCACGGGACCGATCACCATTTTCGCTTCTGGGAACAATTGCTTAACCGCATGTCCTACCAAGTGCGCACATGAGTGACGAATGATTTCTAAACCTTCTTCATCTTTAGGAGTAATAATCTGAACTGTCGCATCTTCTGTGATTAAATCACAAGCATCCACCAAGCGATCATTGATACGGCCAGCAACTGTATTCTTTGCAAGACCCGGACCAATACTTTGAGCAAGTTCCATTACGGAAATCGGTTGATCAAACTGTTTCTGATCACCATTTGGTAAAGTAATGATTGGCATAATAAAATCCTTAAGGAGTGATGCCCTATACGAAGGAGCATATCACCGCGAGATTATGTATTGAGGCAAGCCTCAAAAAATAAAAAACGGCGGATAAAAAAGTACCCAAGATTTTACACGGGTTTAGCTATGGATGAAACCTCTGAACCAGAAAAACCCGAGATCAGTTCAGATTCATCTCCGACTAAAGCCTAAATGATTTAGACTCGATGACAGACTAGCTTAATAGCAATAAATCAAAAGAACAGAAATGGAGCAAGACACATGGTGAGTGCATATGATGAATTACCGAGAACCCCAGCAAATTTTGTTGCCTTATCACCTTTACGCTACTTAGAACGGGCTGCTTATATTTATCCCAATCAGGCTGCAATTATTCATGGCGAACGCCAAATCACATGGCAGCAGACTTATCAACGCTGCCGCCAGTTTGCGCACCAGTTAAGCCGTTTAGGTATCCAAAAGAACGATACTGTTTCCGTGCTATTGCCCAATACCCCTGCCATGATTGAAGCACATTTTGCCGTGCCAATGGCAGGTGCGGTACTCAACACCTTGAATACCCGTCTCGACGCCAAGACCATTGCCTTTATGCTGGAACACGCGGAAGCTAAAGTGCTATTGGTCGATCCTGAATTTCGTCAGGTTGCAGAAGAAGCACTCAAGCTTGCTCCACAAGAGATTATTGTCATTGACGTCTTTGATACTGAGTTTGATGGTGAACAAATTGCAATTGGTCAATTTGAATATGAAGCATGGATAGCACAAGGTGACCCTACCTTTGAATGGTTACTTCCTCAAGATGAATGGGATGCCATTAGCCTGAGTTATACCTCAGGCACCACAGGCAACCCTAAGGGTGTGGTCTATCATCATCGTGGTGCTTACCTGAATGCAGCCAGCAATATTTTGGCCTGCGGTATGAAACCGCGTGCGGTATACCTTTGGACACTGCCGCTATTCCACTGCAATGGTTGGTGCTTTGCTTGGTCCATTGCTGCTAGTGGCGGTACTAATATTTGCCTGCGTCGTGTCGACCCCGCATTAATTTTCAAATACATCTCAGCATATAAAGTGGATTATTTCTGCGGTGCACCAATTGTACTCTCTATGCTGATCAACACCCCAACTGAACAAAAAATCGCTTTTGATCATCACGTCGAAGTCATGGTAGCGGGTGCTGCACCACCTGTGGCGATCATCGAGGGGATGCGCAATATTGGTATTAACGTCAATCATGTCTATGGTTTGACTGAAACCTACGGTCCTTCTGCCTTATGTGCTTCACAGGCTGGCTGGAGTGATTTATCCATTCAGGAGCAAGCGCAATTACACTCTCGCCAAGGTGTACCTTATCCTTTGCAAGACAGCATGCGTGTGCTTGACCCAGAAACCATGCAACCTGTTCCCAATGATGGAAAAACCATGGGCGAAATCATGTTCCGTGGCAATATCGTGATGAAAGGCTATTTGAAAAACGCCCAAGCCACAGAAGAAGCATTTAAAGGTGGCTGGTTTCACACAGGTGATTTAGCAGTGAGTCATCCTGATGGCTATGCCAAGATCACCGATCGTTCCAAAGATATTATTATTTCAGGCGGTGAAAATATCTCATCCCTAGAAGTTGAAGATGTGCTTTACCGCCATCCTGCGGTACTCACAGCTGCGGTTGTGGCAAAACCTGATGAACGTTGGCAAGAAGTGCCGTGTGCTTTTATTGAACTTAAACAAGGAGCAACGGCATCCGCTGAAGAAATCATAGCCCATTGTCAACAAGAGCTAGCACGTTTCAAAGTACCCAAAGATGTGGTGATTACCGAGATCCCGAAAACATCGACAGGAAAATTACAGAAGTTTATTTTAAGAGAATGGGCAAAGGAACGAGCAACAAGTGAGCTCGGAAATTAAGACCTGCTATAAAAAAAGAAGTTTCCTTAGAAACTTCTTTTTAACTTTAAGCTTTTCATTTTACATTTTTATCCATATAAAATTAAACTTGAATATAAATTATAAATAATCAACATTCAATTTAACCAAGTATATTAATCAACATTACTTCCTGAAATTTCAATATTAATTTAAACAATTCAATAACAATTCGAACTAGGCGATTCAAAACCAGCCAATTATTTTATGGTAAATTTATTTCTTTTTTTACTTTAGAAATTTATAAAATGAAAGTATTCAAATTTAATCCTATTACTCTATCAGTCTATTTGTTATTAGCTGCATCTCTTACAGCATGTGGAGGTGGCTCATCTGATTCTAGTTCCAGCCCAGCTTCATTCACTTCCAACACAGCATCAGCAATCACCTGTGTCAATGGCATTCCCAAGAACTTAAAAACACAAGGAACAGGTATTTTTGATGATGAGTGGTTTTCTTTAGAAGAAGGTGATGATCGTGAAGAAGCTGCTGCCGTTTTTTATTCGAATAAAATCATCGATGGTATCTTGTATCAAAATACAACTAATTTAATTAAAGGATCTGCTGTTAACAATGACACAGCCTATTTAGATGATTATGTTTTAACACCAAATACATTTACGACTGCTTTCCAATACAAAAAAACAAGCTCTGGCTTACCCATTGGCTATGCTATTTCACAAAGCGAAAATACATTACAACTGAATCGCTTTAATGACACATGTAGTATTCACTCCGAACAACAAATTAATCAGCGTCTTAAGAAAATTGATATTTCAAATAAAACCATCAGTGACTTATTCAAATATTATGAATTCCCTCAAACCACTAAAACTGAGCGTTATATCAGTTCAGGAGTTGTTTATAACCTAGAAAGTACAAATAAAGATGCGTTAAAAAAATTACTCAATGATCAGACCAAATTTCCACAAGGTTCAATACTAAGTTATGTAGATCAACAAATTTCTACAGTTCCAGAAATTTTCTTTTCAAAATCTGACCAAACTGATTTTCGAGACTTAGAACAATTCAAAAAAGGGACTGACATCCCTAAAGGCTATCGTTGGAAAGATGATAAATTTGCTAATTACAACGTAACCTATCCTGTCGACTCATCAACAGGAAAACGTATTACATTTACAGATGCCTACACTGGTGTACAACTTGATGGGAAAATCTATGCAGCTTATCTGATTGCAGAAGGTGATCTAGCTCAAGATCCGAAGCGTCTACCTGATGAAAGTATGGATATGTCTGAAACCTATTTCAACAAGGCTGCGGTACAGACCATGGCAGATGCACTCAATCGTGTACTTTAAGCTTTAGCATTTAAAACAAAAAAACCTCGCTAGCGAGGTTTTTTTATTGAGTAAAACTTTGATTATTACTGTTCAGATAACAAAGCGACTTGTTGTACGTAATTCACAAATTTAAGCTTAGATGCAGCAAGATCTTCTTCACTGACCTGCTGTTTCATATCTCGATGAATACGTAATACATGCTGACGTAAGGTATGACGTTCAGATGCATTAAACACCTTACTAAACTCATTGATAACGGGATCACCCTGGTCAATCATACGATCGACCCAACGCATTAATTGCATTTGCTTTTTAGCACCTTGTTGAGGTGTTAAATAAGATAAAATGATAGTTTCATCTTCATTTCGCAATAGTTTACCGATACGTAAAAATTGACGACGGCGTGCTTCATGCGCACTAATATTTTGTATCTCAAGTAAAGCATCAATGAGACGCTCATCAACAGGAAGTTTCTGAATCTGTTTTTTATTTAGTTGAGCCAATTGCTCACCTAAAGCTGCCATTCGTTGCACAGCTTTTTTTTGCTCAGTCCTACTCGCACGTCCTTCTAATGACTCAAAATCTTCATCGGTATAACGTTGGGTACCACGTGCCACTATTACTCTGCCTCGTAAAATTTTGCTGCGAACAGCGTTTGAATTTCTTCTAGTGCTTTGTCTTCATCAGCACCATCAATTACCAATCTCAATGTAGTGCCTTTACCAGCACCCAACATCAACAATGACATAATATTTTTTGCATCGACTAATTTATCGCCCTTACCAATTTGGATAGAAGAACGAAACTTGGTCGTCACCTCAATGAGTTTACCAGATGCGCGTGCATGTAAGCCGAGTTTATTAATTACATCAATTGTTGTGTCTATCATGACCAGTGCTTCATTTCTCTATGTAAGATTTGGACAGCCCATTTTGCCTCAAGGGCTTGTTTGAGTCTATCTACGATATAAACCGAACGATGTTGCCCGCCTGTACACCCAATAGAAATAGTCATGTAATGGCGGTGCCCTTCTGCAAAAGCAGGCAACCACTTGTCTAGAAAAGTATAAATATCTTCAAACATATCATTAGTTTGTTGACTACCTTCTAAAAAGCGGCGTACAGGTTCATCTAAACCTGAAAAACGGCGTAATTCTAAATCCCAATGTGGATTTGGTAAATGTCGTACGTCAAAAACATAATCTGCGTCCAACGGAATACCATGCTTATAACCAAAGGACTGTAAAATGACGATTAAATTATCTGACTGTCCAAGCTTAGACAATAAAATATGTTTTAAATCATGAACACTTTTATCAGTCGTATCAATATGTACTGTTGAACGGAATTGTATCGGAATGAGTAATTGCTTCTCTTCTTGGATACATTGCAGCAAACTATTGAAACGACTGGCCAAAGGATGCGGTCGACGTGATGCGCTAAAGCGCGCAATCAAATCCTGATCCTGAGTGGTCAGGTAGATCACATCGACCGAACCATGTCTTTTTAATTGCTCAAAAACATGATCAAACTCTTGCATATCCGCACGGGTGCTTCGAATATCCACCCCAAGTGCGAGTTGCTCCAGATTATTCTCATGATCTAACTTCGCCACAATTTCAGGCAATAACGCCAAAGGTAAGTTATCTATACAATAGTAGCCCAAGTCTTCAAGTACTTGTAATGCCGATGATTTTCCTGAACCTGACTGACCTGTAACGATAAGAATACGCTTCATGGCGTTTTTACCTTCATTTTTTATGTTTTAAAATCGATTTGCAAATTATCAATCAAACGTGTTGAACCCAGCTTCGCTGCAATAAATAACACCAAGTTTTGGTCAAATTGCTGAATCGGTTGCAAGTTGGTTTGACGCGCCTCAACATAATCCACAACAAAACCTGCCTGTGTCAATTGAGCAGAGATATTTTCTAACACTTGTGTAAGTGCCCGCCCTTCATGCAGCTGCTGTTCAGCCTGTTTGAGTAATTGGTAAATTGTTGGTGCAACTGCGCGTTGCTGTTCGGTTAAATAGCCATTACGTGAACTTAAAGCCAAACCATCTTCAGCACGAATAATTGGCACACCAATGACTTCCAGCGGCATATTTAAGTCTTGCACCAACTGACGAATCACGGCCAGTTGCTGATAGTCTTTTTGCCCGAAAAAGGCATAATCTGGCTGCACAATGTTGAATAGCTTGGTCACAACAACCGCAACACCATCAAAGTGACCAGGGCGAGATTTACCACAGAGATCATCCGTAATTTGACCCACACTAATATTGGTCAAACGCGGATGGGTACCATACATTTGCTCAACCGAAGGTGCAAAAATGATATCGCAACCAACATCTGCCAATAAGCGACTGTCTTGTTCTAAAGTACGTGGATAGCTATCAAAGTCTTCACCCGCACCAAATTGAATTGGGTTGACGAAAATACTCACCACGACCACATCACAAAGTTTTTTTGCTTCGCGCACCAAGGTCAAATGACCCTCATGCAAATTCCCCATGGTTGGTACAAAACCAATTAATTTCTTTGAACTACGCGTAGGTGCAAGTGACGCAGTTAAGCCTTGTATTGTTGTTTCAGTTTTCATGAATTAAAGCTCAACTTGGAAAGTATGTTCCTTGGCAGGAAAAGACTGATCTTGAACTGCTGCATGGTACGATTTAAATGCATCCACAATTGCAGTTTCACCCGCTTGCTCTTTCATAAAGTTACGAACAAAACGTGCTACACGGCCAAAGGTTAAGCCAAGCATGTCTTGTACAACAAGGACCTGGCCATCAGTTTCATTCCCTGCACCAATCCCAATCACAGGTGTATTTGGGAATAATTCAGCAATTTCTTTACCGAGCTGAGCAGGGACACATTCAAGTAATAAAACCGCTGCACCTGCGTCAACCACAGCTTGGCAATCTGCAATCAGTTGATCTGCCGCTTCACGTGTTCTGGCCTGAAGTTTATAACCACCAAACACATGTACCGACTGTGGTGTCAAACCTAAATGTACACACACAGGGATACCATTGCGAGTCAACACCGTAACCAACTCACTTAACCATGCACCACCTTCGATCTTGACCATTTGCGCACCGACTTGCATCACAGTCTTGGCATTCTTCAAACCATCTTCAAGCGTTGCATAACTCATAAATGGTAGATCAGTCATGATTAAGGCATGTGAGTTACCACGACGTACAGCTGCGGTATGGTAAGCCATATCTTCGACAGTGACAGGAAGTGTAGAGTCTCTGCCTTGAATCGCCATACCTAGAGAGTCACCGATTAAAATCGTATCAATTTCAGCCAATTCCATAGCTTTAGCCATACTTGCATCGTAGCAAGTAAGACATGAGAACTTGCGTCCTTCGGCTTTAAACTTTCTTAAGTCACTTAGACTAATCATGATGATGTCCTCTACAGGCGTTTCCAGAACGAAACAGTCTTAAGCGGTTGCCCAAGACTGGTCTGCTATTACAGTCAAGTTTGCTTGCTGTACCAGTTCTAAATCTTTTAAAAAATGACCATTCAATTGTAAATGAGCATCTAAATCTAATAAGGGAATGATCACAAAATCACGTTGCAAAAGACCAATGTGTGGCACGGTCAAACGTTCATTTTGAATCTGCTCTTGACCATAGATCAGTAAATCCAGATCAAGCGTACGCTCTCCCCAACGTCGTAACCGGACACGTCCAGACTCTTGCTCAAATTGTTGTAATTGATCAAGTAAATCAAGCGGTGCAAGTGTAGTATCTAGTTGAACGACAGCATTTAAATAGTTGGGTTGATCTTGTGGGCCCATCGGTGGACTTTGATAGAGTCGAGATACTGTGACAGGACCTAAACCCGCTAACTTCGCAACAGCTTCACTCAGAATCTGTTGCGAATCACCTAAGTTACTACCAAGACCAATATAGGTACGAATGGTCATTGTGTCGGTCCGAAAACAACATGGCTTAAATCGCGTTGTACACGTTTACGCTTGAGAATCGGATGATCAGCATTGATTTGACCTGAAGTCGAAGATGCTTTTTCAATAAAACGAGTCGCTGATTCATCGACTCTAACACGCTCTTTTTTACCTCGACGACTTCTCGGCTCAGGTACATTGACCAAAGGCTCGATTTCAGTTGTCTTCGGTTCATCCACCTCAACTGCCACCTTACGGCGTGTCTTACTACGTTGACGGTTGTATTGACGAATTGCAGCTTCTTTCTGGTCTGTGGTCATTTCTTGGTAAGCTTCCCACCAAATACCCATCCCTTCAGTACTGCTATCACCCGCTTTTTCACGTAATAACAAAAAGTCGAATCCTGCACGGAAACGTGCATGTCCTGCCAAGGCTTCAATCTGCTGTGGTTTAGGATTCAACAAACGCGTTTGCATTTCCCAAACTTCACGAATAAAAGTTTCAGCAAAACGAGGGATAATGGTTCGTGTTGCTTGACGCTTAAGCACATCCAAACCTGCTTGTGCACGTGCTTCCGCTGGCACAACGCCTTTGTTCAGATAGAACTCACAGCGTTCCAAGAAAGGTTTCCATAACAACACCGCATAGAAAAATGCGGGATTAATGGTTTTACCAATTTGAATTCGTTGATCCGTATTTCGTGCTGCGCGCTCAATAAATGCAGTAAGATTTGGTGGAATTTCAGCAAAGAGTTGTTTCCAAACACCAAACTCAATCAACATCGGCAGAACACGCGTCAGATGTCCCATAGTAAATAGTTTTTGCGATTCGTCATATAAACGATGTGGCGAGACATCACGCAATAATTGCGTCATCTCAACATCAAAAACATCAAGAATGGATTGATCAATCTGGAAGTTTAATTTTGCAGCAAAGCGCAAAGCGCGCAACATCCGCACAGGATCTTCTTCAAAACGCTGTGCAGGTTCGCCGAGGAAACGTAAAGTTCGCGTATTGATATCATCTACCGCATGGCAGAAATCAAGAACGATGCCTTTACGCGGTTGGTAATATAATGTGTTGATCGAAAAATCTCGACGAGCAAAGTCTTGCTCAATCGTTCCCCAGTTATTATCACGAAGAATCATACCAGATGCACTGGTGACTGCTTTTTTCGGTGGGGCGCGAAATGTCGCAACTTCAATCAGTTCGCGACCAGAATATACATGTGCTAACTCAAAACGTCGTCCGATAATTCGGCAACGTCGACCAAAAACCTCTTTCACTTGAGCTGGTGTAGCATTAGTAACCGCGTCAAAATCCTTTGGATTAAGACCTAACATCATATCTCGAACACCGCCACCCACAATATATGCCTCGTAGCCTGCTTTCGTCAGACTATCAATCACATCTAAAATTGAGGAAGGAAGTTGAGTTGTGGACAAACCACATTTTGACGCACGCAAAGTTTGCAAAAGACACTGTCTCCTACGTCAGGACGTAAATAACAATTTGTCGCTAATCATAGCTCTAACACACACAAAGGGCAATTTATTCTGTTGGAAGTTTCAACAGTTCAGTCTATCTAATCAATCCGATTTTTACATTCTCAAGTTTACAACATGAGCTTGCTCTTATTTTTTTCAAGTAGTTTTGGCCCAATCCCTTTGATATTCATTAATTCATCGATGCTTTTAAAACCACCATTTTTTTGCCGATACTCCATAATCGCCTGTGCCTTTTTTTCACCAACACCACTGAGCGTCTGTAACTGCTGTAAGCTCGCTTGATTTAAGCTAATTTTACCGCCTTGAATATTTACAGATGATGAAACTTGATTAGAATTTTGCTGTTGTGTGGGACGAGCTAAATAATAATTATTGTCAGACTGTTTAGCCAATTGCTGATCACGTGCCTGTTGCTGTGCCTTCCACTGCTGATAAGATTGATCAAATTGCTGTGCGTGGAGGTGTGTAACACCTCCCAAGCAGAGAATAAAGCCTATAAAAAATTTAAGTTTGCTGCGCTGATGCGGCAACTTCATTGTCTTTCTCCTGAGATTTTAATTGTTGTTTGGCTTGCTCCCAGAGTTCGTCCATTTCTGCCAAACTCATATTTTGCAAGTCTTTCTGTTGATGTTGAGCTTGTTGTTCAATAAAAGCAAAACGGCTTCTAAATTTATGAATTGTTGCCAGTAGTGCAGTCTCACTCGACAGCCCCAACTTTCGCCCAACATTGATTAAAGAAAATAAACAATCACCAAACTCTTCTTGAATATGATCAACATCTTGGCTTGTTATCGCCTGTTGTAATTCTTCTAACTCTTCATCTAATTTGGCATAAGCATCATCCACACTTTCAAAATCAAAGCCTAACTGAGCTGCTTTGTTCTGAATTTCATGTGACTGAACCAAAGCTGGTGCATGTTTAATCTCATCTAGCCTTGACTGTATCTTACCTTGTTTTTCTTGCTGTTTGATTTGTTTCCATAACTCACCGACCTGCTCAGAATCCAAATTTTGATATTTTTCAGCCTGAAATACATGCGGATGACGACGAATTAATTTTTCACAAATGGCTTCTACCACATCTTGAAAGTTAAATAATCCTTTCTCATCAAACATTTGAGATTGAAAAACCACTTGTAACAATAAATCGCCGAGTTCATTGCGGATGTCATCGATCTCCCCTGAGCGAATTGCAGCCTCAACCTCATACGCCTCTTCAATGGCATAACGGGTTAAACTTTCAGGTGTTTGCTGTTGATCCCATGGGCATTTTTGTCTTAATTCTTGCATGATTGCCAATAACTTTTCCATGGTGATCTCCAAAACTAGGTTAGCCAAATTGTTGCAGCTTGAACAAGCTTATGCGTAATATACACGCACGCAAAAATTATCAATATAAAGCAAGGGAACGCAATGCAATATAGTGTTTTTATAAGTGGGGCTGCACAAGGAATTGGTGCTGAAATCGCACGTTTATTTCACCAAAAAGGCTTTAAAGTCGGCATCTATGATATCAACGAAGAACAAGCTCAGGTCTTAGCAGAACAACTGGGAGATAATGCCAAAGCAGGCTACCTCGATGTCAGCAATCACCGTCAATGGCAGATCGCACTACAGGAGTTTAAGAATTGGGCAGGTGAACTGAATATCTTGGTCAATAATGCAGGGATTCTCTATTCTGGAGCATTTGAGAATACCTCGATTCAATCACATCATCGCACCATTGATATTAACGTTAAGGGTGTTCTCAATGGCTGTCACACAGCCTTAGCATATCTACAACAAGCCAGCTTTGCGCGAGTGATTAACCTGTCCTCAGCCTCAGCCATTTATGGTCAAGCCGATCTTGCCTCGTATTCAGCCAGTAAGTTTGCTGTTCGTGGTTTAACAGAAGCCTTGGATGTGGAATGGCAAAAATATAATATTCGTGTCTTAGACGTCATGCCGCTATTTGTACAAACCAATATGGTGAAAGACATGGATGCAGGCAGCATTCAAAATATTGGTGTGGATTTAACCCCTGCCGATGTCGCAAAACAAGTGCTGCATTTGGCACAACAAAAAGATCACGCCTTAATCCCAACTCATACACCTGTGGGGATAAAAACCAAACTGATGTATCAGTTATCGAGCATTAGTCCGCAATTCTTAAACCGACTCACAAATATCTTTTTAGCGAAACGTTAGATATAAAAAAAGCTGCATCGAAATGCAGCTTTTTTTATTTTATTGTCTAGCTTCCTTGAACCAAACGTCTAGCACTGATAATCCCTGGTTGCTGCTCTAGACGAGCCAATAAACGAGACAATTGTGCCAAACCTTTGACTTCAATCAACAATTTCATATTGGCAATACCATCTGCCTCAGAAATGGTATTGACCTGACGAATATTGATTTGGTCTGAGAAAATCACCTGCGTCAGATCTTTGAGTAAACCACGACGATCATAAGCTTCCACCACGATCTGCACACTCTGTCCGCGTGTTGGCTGCATTTCCCAATCGGCTTCAACAGCACGCTCAGGCTCTTGGGTGGTCATCCGTAAGTAATCTGGGCAAGCAATTTTGTGAATGCTGACACCACGATTCAAAGTAATATAACCGCCAATCGACTCACCATGCACAGGCTGACAACATTGCGCAATATGCAGTTCAACATTATCCAACCCATCAATCAGAATCCCATGTGCCGATAAAGTATGACTAGCACGCGGGTTTAAGGCAGGTTTTAATACCAGCTCTGGTTCGTCCTGATCCAAGTGCATCTGACGATTCACTTGATTCATCAAGGCATGCAGACTGATATCACCGCTGACCAATGCAACCAAAATATCATCACCAGATTTCAAGTTAAAATGTGATGAATAATCTTTCAGATCAATACTTTTTGGGTGAATTGCTAAACGGGCTAACTCTTTATTGAGTAACTCACGCCCAACTTCAACATTCTTACTGCGATCTTGCTGTCTAAACCAATGACGTAGCTTGTCACGCGCACGTGCGGTCTTGATATAACCCAAGGAGTTCACCAACCAGTCACGGTTCGGTTCACGATCTTTCTTGGTTAAAATCTCAACCTGCTCACCTGTCTTTAAAGTATAGGTTAAAGGCACATAACGTTGGTTGACACGTGCCGCATAGCACTTGTTCCCCACTTCGGTATGTACATGGTACGCAAAGTCTAAAACAGTTGAACCACGTGGTAATTCTTTGATATCCCCATCACGGCTAAATACATAGATCTTTTCAAAATTCTCAAAATCTTGAATTTGATCAATACCATTCGATTCTTCATCTTCACCATGCGGTGTGGTTTCAGTACGCTCTTGATAATGCTCAAGCACAGCACGTAATGAATGTAACCGATCATTAAAGGAATGATCGGTATTCTTGGCACCTTCTTTATAGTTAAAGTGCGAGCACACACCCAATTCCGCTTCGTTATGCATCTCAAAGGTACGAATTTGTACTTCCAGAGATTTATTCTCAGCAATCACAGCGGTATGCAATGAACGATAACCATTGGCTTTCGGATTGGTGACATAGTCATCAAACTGGTTCGGAATATGCCGCCATATCTGATGTACGATACCCAAAGCGTGATAACAATCTGGGACACTTTTCACCAATACACGCACTGCGCGAATATCGTAAAGCTGATCGAAGCTTAGATTTTTGCTTTTCATTTTTCGATAAATCGAATAAATGTGCTTCACACGCCCTGTGATTTCAGCCTGAATATCATAGGCCGCCAGTTCAGTTTTCAATTTATCGATGACAAACTGAATATACTGCTCACGCTCCAAACGCTTCTCATTGAGTAAAGAAGCAATCTCTTTATAGCGTTCTGGGGCTAAATAACGAAAGGCGAGATCTTCCAATTCCCACTTAAGCTGGGCGATCCCTAAACGATGCGCTAGTGGTGAATAAATGGTAAGAATTTCACGTGCTACACGTTCTTGACGTTCTTTACTTGCGGTTGCCAATTCACGCAGTGCATAGGTTCGCTCTGCCAGTTTGATCAATACAACCCGCACGTCTTCCGTCACAGAAATCAACATTTTGTAAATGCCGTTTAAGTGTTCGCGCTGGTTATTATTAAAGTGATCTTCTAAACGTTTGTTCTTTTCAATCAACTCAGACAGTTTACCCATCGCAAGTGTGCCTTTCACCAGACCCAAAACCTGCTCGCCAAACTGTTGTTGAATATCCTCTAAGGTAATCAAACCTTCACGTACACTACGATATAACACTGCCGCTGAAAGCGTGTCTTCATCGACATGTAAATGGGCCAAAATATCCGCCATACCAATCCCTGTACTAAAGGTATTGATACGATGATTTCCCGTCGCTTGTAACTCTTTTGCTAAGGTCAGCTCCGCAACCTGTTGAAGTTGCTTCAGCTCTGCCCCATCCAAAATACCACGCACTCGATCTAGCCAAGAGACTAGACTACTTTGCGCTTCAGCGGCATGTTCTACAGTCGCTTCCTCAGACAGCTCTTGAAGCCGTCCAGGTAACTGCTCACGTACTGTGACCATACCTTTCTCCTCTGGATATGTAACTCATTTTTTAATCGTTTATCTCTTCGATTTTTTCAAGCCGCTCAACTTTTTCAAACAGGGCAATCGATTCAACATGTTCAGTATGCGTAAACATGTCCATGACCGCAGCTTTCTTCAGTTGATAGCCATATTGTGCCAGTACACCTGCATCCCTTGCCAGTGTTGATGGGTTACATGAAACATAAACGATTCTTTTCGCTCCAAAATTTGGTACATATTGCATAACTTCAAACGCACCCGATCTTGGAGGATCAATTAATAATGCATCAAATCCTTGTTTCGCCCAAGAATGATGCGAAAAGTCTTTTGTTAAATCTTGTGAAAAGAACACCGCCTGAGACAAATGATTTGCTTGCGCATTCTCAGTTGCCCTACGAACCATCTCATCACTCGCTTCAACACCGACCACTTGACCTACCTCACCCACACAACGTGCAATCGGGAGTGAAAAATTACCTAGCCCACAAAATAGGTCTAGTACTCTTTCCCCTTTCTGTAATTGAAGCAATTCACATGCCAAGTGAATCATCTGCGCATTTACACCACTGTTGACTTGGGTAAAGTCTAAGGGCGAAAAGGCAAATTTGACTGCAAAATCATCCAAACTATAATGCAAACGCATTTCGGCTTGTGAATCATCTATGCGATGTAAGCTATCCGCCCCTTTTGGTTGCAAATACAATTGCCATCCTTTGAGTAACGTAAATTGACGTAATTGGTTGACATCCGACACATTTAATTCATCTAAGTGACGAATTAACAATGCAACCTCGCTGTCTCCCATGGCCAATTCTATATGACCAATGTGGGCTTTGCCTGTAAGACTTTCGAGTAGTTTTTTAAGTTCTGGTAAACTTTCGGATAAGGTTTGATCAAGCACTTTACACTGCTGTACTGCAGTTAAATGATTACTATGATGCTCACGGAAACCCATTACCAATCGGTTTTGCTTGGCAATATAACGTACCCCAATTCGGGCACGACGACGATAATCTGGCTTAACCGAACGAATCGGATCGAGCCATTGTTCAGGCTGTAACCCTGCAAAATGTTGTAAATGAGATTTTAAAACATTCTGTTTTAATAGAATCTGTTCATCAGGATGAATATGTTGCAGACTACAACCACCACACACCCCAAAATGTGGACAAATAGGATCAACTCGCCCCTCAGCGGCCTCACTTTCTAGCTTGACCATGTCCGCTTCTTCTAAGCGTGAAGTTTGATTGGTAATCTTGGCCTGCACCGTTTCACCAACAAGGGCATAACGGATAAAAACTTTCTTGCCGTGTTTTTCTTTAGGATGATCTGGATGCGTTCCATAGTGCGCAATGCCTCGCCCCTCATGAGAAAATGCCTCGATTTGAAAGGTATAGCTTGGATATTGCGTTGGACGTTGTTTCGCTTTGTGTTTCAAAAGATGAACCTAATTTTTTGGCGCAAAAGTATCTGCGGTGAATACAGTATATTGCGATGTTTGCTGCCATACCTGTAAAAAATCTGTTTGTTGCGTTTGCGTTTGTAAATAATCAATGGTGGATTGCAGTAAATATTGGTGATCCTGTTGATTCAACTGGCCTTTTAATAATAACCAGCGAAGATAGACCAACCATGTATTCAACACATCACCTTCACAATAGCTTGTCAATTCTAACCATTGTTTGTTACGGACATATTCAGGCACATGATACCCTGCTTCTCCGCGCTTGCCAGGAAAACCAAGTAAACAAGCCATATCATCCAATTTCTGGAAATTACGACCATTAAACATTGCCATCACATCCATCAAGTCAACATGACGATGGTGATAACGGTTTTGATAGTTGTTAAAGCGCTTTTGCTGATCGATTTCACCTTGATCAAACAAGCTCGGTGCAGACAAACCATGATACATGGCACGAAATAAAATGACAGGCAAATCAAATTGCGAACCATTCCAACTAACGAGTGTTGGTTGTTTCTTATCAAAGATCGATAAGAATTTTGACAACATTTCAGCTTCGCTATGCTGTTCCTGACTAAATGAAAACAGGCGATAGCCTTTTTCATCAATCCATAAGCCAGAAATACAGACAATTTCATGCAAAGGCAGACGTTGAAAATCCATCCCCGACTCTTGGCGACGAATTTTGGTGAGCGCCTGCTCTACATCTGCTTCAGGTAAATCAAGGTGATAAAGATGTGCACCAGACTTTAAATCGGTCAGGGTCTCAATATCAAAAACTAAAATTGGGAACCGTAAATTCATCTTAACATCTCTTCAAATCCCTCCCAACCTCCCTTTTATAAAGGGAGGAATCCCCCTTCTTTTAAAAAGAGGTGAGGAGCGGCTATAGCTCCGTAAAGGAGATTCTAATCTTGTACTGAGAACAATCCTGTGGATAAGTAGCGATCACCGCGATCACAGATAATGCAGACAATCACCGCATCAGGATTTTCTTCAGCAATTTTAATCGATGCCCAAACCGCACCACCTGAAGATGTCCCCGCACTAATACCTTCCGTACGTGCCAGTTTACGCATGGTTTTTTCTGCTTCAATCTGTGGAATATCGATAATACGGTCTACACGACTGCGATCAAAAATCGTCGGCAAATATTCTTCAGGCCAACGGCGAATCCCAGCAATGCTTGAACCATCAGAAGGTTGTAAGCCGACAATCTGAATATCAGGATTTTGTTCTTTCAAATATTTAGAGACGCCCATGATGGTTCCAGTTGTTCCCATAGAACTGACAAAATGGGTAATCTTGCCACCTGTTTGCTTCCAGATTTCTGGACCTGTGGTCAGGTAATGTGCCTCGACATTATCAGGATTACCAAACTGATTCAGTACAAAGCCTTTGCCTTCCGCCTGCATTTGTAAAGCAAGGTCACGGGCGCCTTCCATACCTTGCTGCTGAGTAACTTCAATCAACTCGGCACCATAGGCTAACATTGCATCTTTACGTTCCTGACTCATGTTGTTTGGCATGATCAGTTTCATTTTATAGCCGCGCATTGCTGCAACCATCGCCAAAGCAATACCTGTGTTACCACTGGTCGCTTCGATCAAGGTATCACCCGGTTGAATTTGTCCACGCTTTTCCGCTTGCACAATCATGTTATAAGCTGGACGGTCTTTTACCGAACCTGCAGGGTTATTGCCTTCTAATTTTGCTAATACCGTGGCTTGGGTATGACACGCTAAACGCTGCAAACGCACCAAAGGGGTTTTACCGACATAGTAATCCAGTAAAAAATCATCTGCTAAAAAATCAGTTTGCGTATTCGTCATGATCGACACCGATATCAAGGTGGCGCTATTGTATGAAAAAAATAGAGATACTGCACCTTTTCACTATGCTTTTTATTGGCAAGCAGATGTCCTTGATTTTCACAAAGCGTGCTAAGATGTTGCGCAGAATGATAAATCTGACCGTACTATGTCAAATTTCAATAAGACCATATCGAAACGCTTACGCCTCAATCATGCTTATGGGCAGTTAATTGCACTTATTTTAGTGCCAATTGCCATCTTGACAGGTGTTGGCATTCTTTGGGTTTTATCCGAAACCACTAGCTCTGCAAAATCACAACAACGCTCTGATGCTTCTGCGATTTTGGCACGTTACCATCAAACCGCGAATGATTTATTACGCTTGGTACAAGAACAGCCTGATCAATATGATCGCGCCCAAAACATCATGCAGAAAATGTTTGATGAAAAAAATTTACAGCGTGCCGTTCTGATTGATAACCGTGGTCAGACTTATTTAAGCGTTGGCTATCAAAACAATCGCTTTTGGCCGAATTTTCCAGAAAACAGTAATTTCTTTGGCCCAATTTCGCATAATCACAACAGCATTTATGGTTCGAAACTCGACAGTAGCGACCCAAATTCTGTTTGGTTGATGATTGAATTAGATAATCAACCTCTGGAATTGGCCCGTTATAAAATTCTGCTGTCCTTGGTCGTGACTGGACTGATCACCATACTGATTCTACTGTTCTGTTTAAATGTATTCTCTCGTCGCTGGCTTGCGCCACTGTATGAAATCCGCATGCAAATGCAACGCCTTAATGCCGATACCCTCGATCAGCATATTGTGGTGAATAGTACCGGTGAACTGCGTTTACTACAGCGTGATATCGCCAATGTGGTGAAGCGTCTGCACTTTAGTTTCCTAGAATTAAAAGAACATACCGAGCAAACCGAAGAAGATTTACGTCGAACACTCGATACATTAGAAGTCCAGAACATTACCTACCGCCAAGCACGTGACCAAGCGATTTCATCCAATCAATCGAAGTCGGTTTTTTTGGCCAACATCAGCCATGAACTCAGAACACCGCTGAACAGTATTGATGGCTTTATTCACTTATTATTACGTCAGCAAAACCTAAGCAATGAGCAAAACCTCTACCTGCAAACCATCCGAAAATCATCGGCACATCTGTTGGCACTGATCAATGACGTGTTGGATTTCTCTAAAATTGATGCAGGTAAACTCGAGCTTGAAACGGCACCCTTTGACCTTGAAGAAGCCATTTTTGATGTAATGGATATGCTCTCGCCTTTGGCGGCACAAAAGCATATCAATATGGCCTTCTACTATGCAGAGAATATTCCAAAACATGTGGTCGGTGATGCTCTACGCTTTAAACAGATTCTGACCAATCTGATTTCCAATGCGATCAAATTCACGCCTGATGGGGAAATCATTGTTCGTGTGCGCATGGAAGATGATGAGATCGGACAATGCCTACTGCACTTTAGTGTACAAGACAGCGGTATTGGTCTAAGTGGTACAGATCGTAAAAAGTTATTTGAATCGTTCTCTCAGGGCGATGCATCGGTGACACGTCAATTCGGTGGCACAGGGCTTGGTCTGGCCATTTCCAAACAGCTGGTGCATTTGATGCATGGTCAAATTGGCTTTGAAGATAACCAAGAACGTGCTCCAACCGAAAAAGGCTCAACCTTCTGGTTCACGGCTTCATTTAAAGTTGAGGAGCAAGATGAGTTTGTGGAGCATCCACGTTTCGAGCATTTGCAAGTGGTTTCTTATCTTGCCCACCCAGCAACGGCCAGCGTATTGCGTTCATACCTCGAAAATTACCATGTCTCACATATTGAGACCCAATCGATTCTGGATTTATTCAGCCGTTTGAATCATCTGAATCAACAAGAAAATACGTGGCTGATTGTAGATCATAGTGGTGATACAGAGGCTTTACTCAAAGAGATTCGTCAGCGTTATCATGGTAACTTGGCTGTTTATGGTTATCAGATGAGTCTTGAGCCAAACATGCTCAATGAGTATCGTGCTCGCCCACTCTATCAACCGTTAAGTCGTCGTGAGCTGGTACAGCTACTCGGCAATGAGCCTGTTTTTGAACAAGAACCAGAAGACTTTAATGGTCAAGGTTTACACATCTTGGCTGTAGATGATCACCTACCTAACTTGATTGTACTTGAGGCCTTACTCGGTGAGCTCAATGTCACCACCACCAAAGCGTTAAGTGGACAAAAGGCCATCGACATTATTCAAGAGCGAATAGAACAAAAATCGCCACCGTTTGATTTGGTATTTATGGACATTCAAATGCCAGTGATGTCAGGGATTGATACCACTCGCGCCATTCGCTCATTGGAATCAACACTTGATAACGGGATGCAACTGCCAATTATTGCCCTCACAGCACATGCTTTGGCGGATGAAAAGCAGAAACTGCTCAAAGTTGGTATGAATGATTATGTAACCAAGCCAATTCAGATGGAGCAAATCATTCAAATTCTGACGCATTGGACCAAAAATAATTTCAGTGCCCAACCTGCGAGCATTGAACCTAAGCGACCAATTGAATCAATTGACCCTCAAATCCTGAATTGGCAACAAAGCGTGCAACTTGCAGCCAACAAAGAAGATCTGGCACAAGATTTATTAAATATGCTGGTGGATAGTTTTGATACGGAATTGGCGGAAATGCAGCAACTGATTGAGATGGAAGATTTTCCACAATTGGAGCATGTCCTACATCGTCTTTATGGCGCAACCCGTTATGTTGGTACCCCAAATTTACAGCAAGTCTCAGGTGAATTTGAACAATTTGTCTCGACCTTACGCAAAGAACGCCGTAAAGCAGATGATGTGTTTATTCGTGAAACCACCCATCGTTTCAATGAACTTAGCACAGCGATTGAACAAGTGAGACAAGCTGCTAACTTAATCCTACATGCCCACGACTCCTAACGCAGCAAGTTGGGATATTGGATAATCAATGATTAAAATACGGGCAGTCCTTTTTGTGACTGGCCTGTCATGTTTCAACCTAAAGACTCATGCTATGCTGCCTCATCAAACACAATAAGAGTAAGGCAGATGGCACTTTTACGCGTTGAAAAGAACAATGGAATCGCAACAGTTTCCTTAAACCGTCCAGATAAACGTAATGCAATGAGCTTTGCCTTACTCAAAGAGCTGGTGGCAACTGCAAAAAAAATTGAAAAAGACCGTTCAATCCGCTGTGTCATTCTCACTGGTGAAGCACAAGTCTTTAGTGCAGGCATCGACCTTTCTGATTTAAACAATCCTAAAAACACCGCATTTGCCGCATGGGAACTAATCAAACCAGGTCAAAGCTTATTCCAAAAAGCATTCTTGATCTGGCAAAACCTACCAATCCCAGTCATCGCAGCAATTGAAGGTTATTGCTTTGGTGCAGGCATGCAACTGGCTCTGGCAGCAGATATCCGTATCGCGACACCAAGTACGCAAATGTCAATTATGGAAAGTCGCTGGGGTCTTGTACCCGATATGGGACTGACACGCTCATTAAAAGGTCTCATTGGTGTTGATTTGGCTAAAGAATTGACCTTAACGGCACGTATATTTGATGCTGAATACGCCAAAGAAATTGGTTTAGTGACACATTTGGATGCTAATCCATTAGCCAAAGCAAACAGCATTGCCGAAGAGATTTTACAACGTTCACCTGATGCAATTATGGCAGCCAAGCGTGTTTTGGATGCGATGGAACACCAACCTGAAAAAGCATTACGCTTAGAAAAACTTTGGCAATTAAAACTAATTTTAGGTAAAAACAGCAGCCTGGCACGTAAAAAAGACAAAAATCCAGAAGTTCAATTTTTACCGCGCCAATATAAATAATCACGACTTGAGTACATTCACATGCATGCGAATCAAAAAACACCAATCGCTTTTTTAGGTATGGGTTTAATGGGCACACGTATGGCCAGCCGACTATTGCAAGCAGGTTATCCTGTGGCGGTCTGGAACCGTAGCCCACTTGCATGTGAACCTTTGCAGCAACAAGGTGCTTCATTATTAGTACTAAATGATATCGCAAGCTATCCTGTTATTTTGACCTGTTTAGCTGACGATCAAGCGGTGCAAAGTGTTTTCTCGCAAATTCAACCCTATTTAAAAACTGAGCAGATCATCGTTGATTTCTCGAGCTTATCGGTGTCTGCGACGCAACAATTGGCTCAATCTGCGCAACAACAACAGGTCACATGGATTGACTCCCCTGTATCAGGCGGAACTATGGGAGCTGAACAAGGTACATTGGTTATTTTTGCTGGTGGAGATGCTGCAACTATTCAACAGCTCACTCCAATTTACAATGTCTTGTCACAGCGCGTTACCCGTATGGGAGAGTCAGGCACGGGGCAGGCCACCAAGATTTGTAATCAATTGATTGTTGCAGCCAACAGCACACTGATCGCCGAAGCCGTTGCCCTTGCAGAGCAAGCAGGTGTAGATACAAGTTTACTTGCTCCTGCACTCGCAGGTGGTTTTGCTGATTCTAAACCCTTTCAAATCCTTGCACCGCGTATGGCAACTCATACTTTTGAGCCAGTACAATGGAAAGTGCAAACCTTATCAAAAGATTTAAACAATGCGTTACATCTAGCGCAAAGTTTTAACTTAAAGATACCTGTGGCACAAAAAGCCTTATTACAGTTACAAGCTCACCAAGAAAATGGCTTTGCCGATAAGGATTTAGCGACTATCATTCAATATATAGAACAATAATTATTGATTCGGGGAGTCTGAAAATGAGCCATCTTGCAGTCAATTTATCCATGATCTTTACTGAAGTCCCTTTAATTGAGCGTTTTGCCTTAGCGCAAGCTCACGGTTTTCAGCATGTGGAAATTCAATTTCCTTATGAACTCGACATTATTGATATTCGAACCCAACTTGAACAATATAATTTATCTCTCTGCCTGATTAATGTTCCTGCGGGCGATTTAATGCAAGGCGGCAATGGGCTTGCAGGTATACCTGGTCGTGAAGTCGAATTTCACCAAGCACTTGAACTCGCCATTACCTATGCCAATGCATTAAATGTTCCACGTGTGAATATTCTGGCAGGTAAACAGCCTCTTGATGCAGATCTACTCCCCTGTCTTAACACCCTATCCAACAATCTAAAACTGGCTTGTCATATGTTAACTGAACAAGGTATTGAACCTGTTTTTGAAATGATTAATGGCAACGATATGCCACGTTTCTTAGTTCAAAATATTGCTCAAGCACAAGAAATGCTGGAAGCCATCAACCACCCTGCCCTGAAAATGCAATATGACTGTTACCACATGGCAATGATGGGTGAAGATGTTTTGGCTGGTTTACAGGAAAACTTGCATCAAATTGGACATATCCAATTTGCCGACTGTCCAGGCCGCCACGAACCAGATACGGGAAATATCCCCTATAAACAAATCTTTGACTGGTTACTACAAAGTGACTATCGAGGTCTCATTGCAGCAGAATACAGACCAAAAACTCAGTCAGATCAATCTTTTGCATGGAAAAAGAAGTACTTTTCCAATGATGTGAATACATAAACTGTTACTGCTAAAATTTGAACTTTTTAGAGAAAAACGGTATATTTGACAATGAGCAATTGTCAGGAAAATATACCCTCTATGAATTTAGAACCATCGCCCAGCGCTTCTAATTCTCACGACCTAAAAATCAAAACAGCGAACAAAGATGTACAAGCGTGCCTAAACGTTGTACATGAAGCTCTCACTGATGTAAAAGCCAAAGATATTCTTGAACTTGACGTAAGTACGATCAGTAATGTTGCCGATGCAATTGTGATTGCAAGCGGCACATCGACTCGTCATGTTAAAGCCCTTGCAGACAATGTTGCTGATGAAGCACGTAAAGCAGGTTTCCGCCCAATCGGTGTCGAAGGTGAACGCGATGCTGAATGGATCTTAATCGACCTCGGTTTCGTTGTGGTACATGTAATGCTACCAACCGCGCGTAAGTTCTACGACTTAGAAAGCCTATGGCGTGCGCCCGAATCTGTAGCGTAAATCTCTTCAAAAAAAGCGACCGAATAGGTCGCTTTTTTTATATGGGATATGTAAGCAAAGAGGTGGCGCTAAATACGGGCATAGCACAAGCCGATTTAACCCTAAATTTCCGACCATTCGTTGTAAAATATAATCGTAATGCTAGTATTAAATCTTCTCTTCAAGTACAGCTAGAATAAGATGAAAGATTCAGCCGCATGGATTGAAACACTCAATAAAATTACAGGATTAGCTCAATCAGGTTTGCACTACAGCAAAGATGTGTACGATAAAGAGCGTTATGAGCAATTACTTGATCATGTCCGCACCTTGATTGAATTAAAAGAAATTGATACCACTCTTTTTATCCCCAATGTACTACAAGATATTGGCTATGCAACACCTAAAATCGATGTGCGCGCTGTTGTCTTTAAGGACGATAAACTTCTATTAGCCAAAGAGACACAGGATGGCTTATGGTCTATTCCTGGAGGTTGGGCAGATGTTGGATATTCCGCTGCAGAAAATGCTGAAAAAGAAGTCCTTGAAGAAACTGGGTTAGAGGTGAAGGCCGTTAGACTCCTCGCACTCACAGATCGTAGAAAGCACCCTCACCCCGCCATGTTCTTGCACGTGTATAAAGCCTTTTTTTGGTGTGAACTGATTGGTGGTGAACTCAAGCCAAGCATCGAAACCTCAGAGGTGGCTTTCTTTGGCAAGGATGAATTACCTCCAATTTCAACAGCACGTGTTACCGAAGCACAAATCCATCAATTTTTTGAGTTATTACAAGGATTACCTGAGAATACTTATTTCGACTAATGCTCAATTCTAAAATCCATCAACAAGCATAATCCCCAAGGAAAACATCTTTGCCATCTAAGGACGAGCAAATGCCAGTCATCTCCCAACTTTAAATTTGACATGACAAATTGTCAAAATTGCAGCACTATACAGATTCTTGCAATCCCACCAATAAATAGCATAACTGGAGTACAGGAAGTGAAAATACTGATTACAGGTGCCAATACAGGCATTGGTTTTGCCACAGCAGAGCAGTTGGTCAAACAAGGGCAACACGTGATTCTAGCTTGCCGAAACCCACAGAAAGCACAACAAGCACAACGCAAATTACAGGCGCTCGATCAAGGGCAAGTCGATCTCATCTCCCTCGACCTAAACAGCCTTGAATTGACTCGAAAAGCAGCTGATGAAATTGCAGATCGCTATGGCAATCTAGATGTTTTAATCAATAATGCAGGCTTATTTGCCAAAACCAAGCAACTGACTGTTGATGGTTTTGAGCAACAGTTTGGCGTCAACTATCTCGGTCATTTTTTATTGACCCAAAAACTGCTGCCCGTTTTAAAACAATCTCCTCAAGCACGTATTGTCCATTTGGCCTCGATTGCACATTGGGCAGGCTCAATCAAACCTAATAAATTCCGTGCAGAAGGCTTTTATAATCCGCTGTTTTATTATGGACAATCCAAGCTCGCGAATTTACTGTTCAGCAATGCTTTGGCAGAACAACTGGCAGGTAGTACAATCACCAATAATGCACTGCATCCAGGTGGCGTCGCTTCTGATATTTATCGTGACCTACCAAAACCAGTCTATGCCGCCATGAAATTAGGCTTAGTTCCTACTTCCGTTCCTGCTAATCTCATTAGCAAAATGGCGATTGGAGATGAATGGGCAAACCGCAATGGAGAATATGTCAGCGCACATATGCCTGACTGGAAATCTTCACATGCCAAGAATCAGCAATTGGCACGCGACCTATATCAGCAATCTATGCAACTGGTCGAAAAATTTCTTTAAAAAACAAGCCAAATAAAAAGCCACCCGAAGGTGGCTTTTACAATCCTGATTGAGACCAGCTTGGTAATATCCATTATTTTTTGCTGTAAAAATTAATTATCAATTCTATATTTTTCAATTACAGCCTGTTCTAATTCACGAGTTACACTACCTGTAGTTCTATAAATATCTTCATTTTCCATAAAGTGTAAATTCCAAAAACCTAACTCACCACCATCCTTGTCATATTCTTTATGGGATTCAGGGGGGAATAGATCAAAATTAACAATTCGATAAAAATACAAATTTCCATTTTTGTCGAAATGATTAATTCTACCGCCCTTTAGATCATGTTCATCTATATCTCTAGCCATCAATACAAATTGATTATTGATTAAAATATAATGATCTACAGTAAAAACATCAACGTTATTCTTGGCCTCTCGACTTGAGTATTGTTCAGTATAAGCCACTAAGTTATATTTTTCTCCCGCATAGATTTCAATTGTACCTATACGATTTAAACGATTAATTATGGTTATTTCTTCATAGATAAAATTATTATCTTTATCTAAGCAGGTAATTTTGGAAGACACCCAAATAGATCGTTCCATACCAACATCTAAATCATTCAATATAATCTTTTTTATTGGATAGTCTTCATATGCTTCTTGAACTGTGACTTCAATCATGATGTAAAAATATGCATGAGCGCATTATTATCAGTATTTTTAGTCTATAAGATATTTTTATTTTTTCAAGCAATAAGATTATTGCCCCTATTAACCTAAATCAATTCAGAGTAATCACATCACTTTATTCTTAGATAAATTCCACGTTACGACAGCACAATATCTTTATAAAAAAGCCACCCGAGGGTGGCTTTTACAATCCTGATTGAGGTCAGATTAGTGACCACCACCATTGATTGCTTTAGTCATATCTTCCACAACTTTCTTAGCATCACCAAAGATCATCATAGTTTTCTCATTGTAGAACAAGTCATTGTCTAAGCCAGCATAACCTGTCGCCATAGAGCGCTTGATCACCATAATGGTACGTGCTTTATGCGCTTCAAGAATCGGCATACCGTAGATTGGTGATGTCGGATCGTCTTTCGCTGCAGGATTAACAACGTCATTTGCACCAATCACTAGTACCACGTCTGTTGCAGGGAAGTCTGAGTTGATCTCATCCATTTCCAAGATGTCTTCATAAGCAACATCTGCTTCAGCCAACAATACGTTCATGTGACCAGGCATACGACCTGCAACAGGGTGAATTGCGAAACGAACTTTTACGCCCTGCTCTTTCAAGATTTCACACAATTCTTTAACCGCATTCTGTGCACGACCTTGCGCCATACCATAACCCGGTACAATCACAACACTGTCTGCATTTGACATCAGGAAGCCTGCGTCATCTGCTGAACCAGAACGGTGGTTACGTTGAACTTGCTCACCCTTATCTGCCGATGCAACTGCTGCACCACCCATTGCACCACCAAACAAAACGTTGATGATTGAACGGTTCATCGCCTTACACATGATGTAAGAAAGAATCGCACCAGATGAACCTACAAGTGAACCAGCAACGATCAACATATTGTTTTCAAGGGTGAAACCAATACCTGCCGCAGCCCAACCAGAGAATGAGTTCAAAAGTGAGACCACAACTGGCATATCACCACCACCGACTGGTGCAATCCATACCCAGCCAAATGCAAGTGCAAGTGCTGTCATTGCCCAAAATGCAGTCATGTTACCTGTGGTGAAGAAGTAGAAACCACATGCAAGCATCGCAATAAAGATCGTTGCTTGAACTGGTTTAACCCATGCACCAGAAATTGTTTTTGCCCATTTCTTCGCAGCCAATTTACCGTAAGCAAATACAGATGCAGTAAATGTGATCGCACCAACGAAGCAACCAACAAACAATTCAAATAAATGAACTGAACTCATATGTGCATGTTGAACACCAGCAGCTGTTAACGCGGCTTCATTTTGTTCAAATAATGCAGTGAGTTGGTTATTGTGCAGAATCGCCGCAATTGCAATCAATACTGCAGCCAAACCAACGAGAGAGTGCATCAATGCTACAGTCTCTGGCATTTGTGTCATTGGCACTGTTTTCGCACGCGCGATACCAACAACAGCACCCAGTACCATTGCACCACCGATCATCCAAACCACTGGATGTTCAGCAACAAAGAAGGTGGTTACGACAGCAATCGCCATTGCGATCATACCGTAGCGGTTACCTGCAATTGCAGTCTTAGGACCAGACAAACCGCGTAAAGTTAAGATAAAGAGGACAGCACCAATCAGGTAGAACCAATCCGCATAGTCTCGAATGAATTCCATTGCTTAGCCCTCTTTTTTCTTTTGCTTCGGCTTGAACATTTCAAGCATACGAGCAGTTACAGCAAAGCCACCGAAGATGTTGATACTTGCCAAAAACACAGCAATCGCACCAAGGATACTCACCACGTTTACACTTTGGAATGCAACATTAGCATCTACACCAATCGCTGGCATACCAACAGTTTGGATCATCGCGCCAACAACAATAATTGAAGACAACGCATTGGTTACTGCCATTAATGGTGTATGTAATGCAGGTGTTACACCCCACACCACGTAATAACCAACGAAGATGGCAAGGACGAAAATTGTAATCGTTTCAACCATGAGAACTCTCCTTAACCGCGCTTGAGCAGTACTTGACCGCCATGAGTCACGAGTAACGCTTTTTGGATTTCTTCTTCTTGATTGATCACAAAGGCCTTGTCTTTGTCGAATAATGTCTCAAGGAAGTTAAAAACGTTACGTGCATACAATGCAGATGCTTCAGTTGCAACTGTGCCTGGAATGTTTGGAATACCCAAAATTTTCACGCCATTTTCAGTTGTGACTGTTTCGCCTTCTTTAGAACCTTCAACATTACCACCCGTTTCAACTGCCATATCTAAAATGACAGAACCCGGTTTCATCTTGGCAACAGTTTCCGCTTTGATTAGACGTGGCGCATCACGACCTGGCAATAATGCAGTGGTAATCACGATGTCAGCATTTGACACGGCTTTATCTACAATCGCGGCTTGGTCCTTGATGTATTGCTCACCCGGCATCCAGCCATAACCATTTTTAGCAGCATCCGCAGCTTTTTGTTTTTCTTCATCGGACATTGGCACATCAAGCCATTTACCGCCTAAAGATTCAACCTGTTCTTTTGCTGTTGGACGTAAGTCAGTTGCTTCTACGACCGCACCTAAACGTTTCGCAGTCGCAATCGCTTGAAGACCCGCAACACCAACACCCATAATCACAACACGCGCAGGTTTTACAGTACCTGCAGCCGTCATTAACATTGGGAACATACGTTGATATTCAGCCGCAGCTAACAATACAGACTTATAACCTGCCAAGTTTGCTTGAGAAGAAAGTACGTCCATGTTTTGTGCGCGAGAAAGCGTACGTGGAAGTAATTCTAGAGCAAAAGCAGACACTTGCTGATTAGCAAACTGATCTAGTTCTGGATTGCGGTAAGGGTCAAACATTGCTATGACAGTAGTATTCGCCGCAAGCTTTTGAATTTCATCGCCTTTAGGGGCACGTACCTTCAAAATAATTTGGCTGCCTGTATAAGCATCGTCCGTAATGGTTGCGCCAACTTGTTCATAAGCACTGTCAATGTATGCAGCTTTAACACCAGCACCACGTTGAATGACAATACTATGACCTGCGTTAATCAACTTCTTAACTGTCTCTGGTGTAGCCGCTACACGACTTTCACCTGCAACAGTTTCGGTTGGGATTCCGATCTGCATGAGCGTTCCTCAAGCTAGTTTTTCTTAAGTAAACATCGCAAATAGCAATGTTTCCCCCAGGAGTATTCTTTGTAGAAATTTGGATTCTAATGGAAGTATTTTAAATTTCCACCCAATATTTATTTAATAAATACCTATATTTTGAACTGATGATTCACATTCACATTTTTAACTTGTATGATCCGCAGGTTTGCCTTTTGATCAGTCAGACCTTGTTTTTCATATTCCATAAATGTGAGAACTCAAGCATTCTCGTAATCAATCCATCTATTTTCTTGCATTTCCCTTTCTCATAAGAAAGATAAAAGCGGTATTCACTCAATAAACCTACTGATCGCCCTTATCTCCATTACCAATAGACTAAATTCGTTTCACCAGATTGGATCACTTCTTTTATCTAGTAATGATAGATGGGTTGAATCGGCATCATAATCATGCAGTTGTTAGGAGGGATTGGCTTGTCTGAACTTTTATTGGTCTTTTCGGCTACTTTTTATTAGTTAATTTATAGAACTCAAGTGAGTTATAAGCATGAGCACTTATTTCTCCTTATCAATTAATCTGAATTGCATTCAGCAAATGCTTCAGAAAAATCAAAAAGAGTTAAAAAAACTTAGATAGGCATTTTTTCAAGTGATATTTGTATAGTTTTGTCTAGAAAAAGCTTCTTTATTGCACAATATTGGTGCAATAAATACCCACCCCTCTAAGTTCAAACAACCTTTGATCTGCATAAAACTTAAAATTCTAAAAAATAGGCTTTTTATGGTCATTGATTGTTGCTTTAGCTTCAAAATCCGCTTGACCTCAAGCTAACTTGAGCTTTGATACTCAATTATCTCAATATTCAGCATGATGTTTTTCGCTATGAATAAGATCAACACTCCTATCTTTAAAATCATCAATCCGAATGAACTGTATAATCCACGTGGTAATGGTTATAGTCATATTGCGGTTGTCCCCCCCCAATATGCGTACCATTCATATCGCAGGCCAAGGTGGGGAAAATAAAAATGGTGAGCTTTCAGAATATTTTGACCAACAGGTACAACAAGTCTTCTATAATATTGAACACGCTCTAGCTTCAGTCCATGCTCAAATTGTGGATATCGCTGTTTTACGCATTCTAATTGTGGAGCATGATGCTGAAAAGCATCAGGCTTTGATCCAAATCATGCAAGATTTATGGAAAAACCATGCTTTCCCAGCATGTACGCTCATTCCTGTCCCACGTTTGGCATTGGAAGGCATGCTAATCGAAGTTGAAGCAACGGCCTATACCGCTTAAACCAGCAATAGAGAAAATTATGTCTGCCCCTAAAGATATTAGTCAAAATAAAACCTTACTCTGGTTTATGGCTGCAGCATGTGGTTTGTGTGCGGGTGCCAACTATTATAGTCAACCGCTCATTCACTCCATTCAACAGTACTTTGCCGTGACTGAAGGTCAAGCTGCACTAACTGTAACTTTTGCCCAAGTCTCTTATGCATTGGGTTTGCTGTTTATTGTGCCAATGGGCGATGTAGTCAATAAGACTAAATTCATTCCCTTATTGATGGTGTTATGTGCTGTTGGCCTATTTATTAGTGCCTTCTCTATCAACTTACCTATGCTTTGGCTCGGTACGGTCATGGCTGGACTATTCTCAGTTGCTGCACAAGTGTTGATTCCCCTCGCAACCATGACCGTAAAACCAGAAAAAACAGGTGAAGTAATTGGCTTTTTAATGAGTGGATTGCTGGTAGGTATTTTACTTTCAACCAGTCTGGCAGGCTTATTTTCGAATTTATTTCACTGGAAAGTGATTTATGTGGTCAGCGGCATATTAATGTTGATTTTGGCTTATGCCTTAAAAAGCCGTTTACCTTATGCCATGCGCATGAAAATGAATTATGGCCAAGTCTTCGCTTCAATGGCACAACTGTTAAAGCAAGAAAAACGTTTAGTTTTACGTGCACTTGCGGGCGGCTTTGCTTTTGCGGCAGTCAGTATTTTATATTCTACGATTGCCCTACTGCTAACTTCAGCACATCATCTTCAAGATCTTTTAATTGGTATGGTACCTTTGGTTGGGATCTTTGGCGCGCTCTCTACGCAGTATGTCGGTAAATATGCTGACCAAGGTTATACCAGCCAATTGACTTGGATCGGCTGTGGCTTATTTATCGTGAGTTGGATTTGTTTCTATTTCGGACAAAGCCTCTTGTTAAGTTATATTCTCGGCTTTGCACTCATCCAATTGGCTCTCGCCTTAGTCCATACCAGTAACCAAAGTGTGATTTTCCGTTTACGTCCTGATGCGAAGTCTCGTATCAATGCGATTTATATGACTACCTATTTTACTGGTGGAGCATGTGGTTCAGCACTTGGTATTTTTGCTTGGAATCACGGCGGCTGGAGCATGACTTGTTTGGCTGGAATCAGTCTAGTCTTTGCCTGTATGTTGTTTAGCTTGTTTGATTACCTTTTGACGAAGAGAAATAGCATCCTAAGTTCATGAATACTAATCCTCATCTCTAAAAACTCAGCTTTAGAGATGAGCGCCGTTGTAAATAGATATCAAGATTCAAATTATTATCATGTGTGAATTAAAATCAGAAAGCTCTTCTGCAACCTCATGGAGCCAATCTATGGCTATGACGCGTAAGTTATAATAAATAGCAAAGATAAATTGGGAATATTTCTATTTAAAAGATAAATTAGCATTCGCAAGTACCAAACATATTATAAATAAAATGCATTGGAGCGCATTCTGGATAGACATCAATATTCAGCACTTTTGATACCTTTCCACTTGCTAATACAGTAATAAGATTGCCACGCTTATTTAAAACGACACCTCTAATTACATTACTCTCGACTTGTTCAAAAAATCGATTGATATGATTTTTATTTTTATAAAAATAAACTCGCTGTCCAGCCTTAATCTTTTTATGATTAGCTCTTTGATATAAACCACATTCTTTACAGACCCACTTTTCCATTATTGCATCTCGAAATTTTAGCTATGAATTTCTGAACGGCACTAATGTGCGACCCGAAGCAATAGATTAGGTTGTTAGATTATGCCTACCCCATTACTAAGAGTAAAATTATGAATAGGTTAAATGAGGAGATATATCATCCGATGATGTAAATCACGTAGTGCAATAATGATTTCACTGTAGGGCTTCGACTACAAACTGGGATATGTAGAAGCTATTAGAGTAATTTTTTAATTTTCAGCATACCACCATACATACAAATATTTATTTTTATCAATATAAAACAGCATCTTATAAAAAAACCAAAAATATCTAGAAAAATATGACAGTTATATCCCTTTAAATATCATTGAATACAGTCACTCAATTGACTCTTATCGATGTATCTGATGCATAGATTCAGTTATACAACTGAATCCATCTTTAAATCAGTCCTTCATCAGGTTTTTCATTAATCAGAAAATCATCTATTGCATCATTGAGCTGCGTAACAAGCTCTAATACTTGCTCGGATTTTTGTCTAAGCGATTCAGAATATGCAACATTTTCAGCATAACTTTCTAGTTCGCGACAATGTCTTTCTACATCAGATGCACCTAGAATCTGTGCCGCACCAGCAATACGATGAAAACATCGAGCTAATCCCGCATTATCCTGCTTTTCGATGCATAAACGGACCTGTTGTATATCTTTAACATTTTCATTTCGTGTCGTCAGTAACAGCTGCTGTAACAACTCCGTATTATCATTCACTAAATGACGCAGAGCACTTAAGTCAACCAAACTCCCTAATTGCTTCTGTGTGGGTTTATTTTGAATGACACGGCGAACCACTTTATTTAAAAGTGCTTCTAACTGTGCTAACTGCAATGGTTTAAACAGACAATCATCCATACCCGCGGCCAAATAACGCGCCCGCTCTTCAGCTTGAGCATTTGCGGTGAGTCCAAAAATTGTCACTGGTCTGGCTGTTTCCTGACGCAACAAACGTGTCAAAGTGATTCCATCCATAACGGGCATATTGCAATCAGTAATCACCAAATCCAAATCATTTTTACGCCATAATTGTAAGGCTTGCTCTCCATTCTCAGCCTCTACAACAAAATGCCCTAAGCGTGTGAGTTGTGACTTGAGTAATAATCGATTCGCAGGATGATCATCCACAGCAAGAATTTTCAATGGTTGCATACGATCTATGATCGTCGTAATACTCTCAGTCGATGCAGGCTGAAATTGCCGATGCTCAACAGGCAAATGTACCGTAATATGCGTTCCTTTTCCTTGCTCACTGCGTAGAGTGATTACGCCACCCATCATTTTGACCAATTGCATACATATCGCTAGGCCCAATCCAGTACCAACTTGCATTTTTCCAGCATCAGATTGCTTATACGGTGTAAATATTTGCCCTTGATCTTCTTCTGCAATCCCAACACCAGTATCAGAAACAACCAACTCCAGAATCATATGCTGATCTTTCTTACGTAAACATTTCATCCCAATTTCAATGGAACCTTGCTCAGTAAATTTGATTGCATTGCTAATTAAATTAGACAGCACCTGATGCACACGCATCGGATCAATAAATATTTCATCTGGATGCCGAGCATCAATATGACTATATAAAGTCAGATTCTTTTGCCGCGCCAATCCTTCAAACACTCTGACAATAGGTCGCACTAACTCATCAAAATCAGTCCATTTGGGGGCTAATTCAAGCTCTCCAGACTCAATTTTAGCCATATCTAGAATTTCACCGATTAAATCCATGAGCGATTTAGCTGACTCATAGGCAACCTGTACCGCTTCCATATCATTTTTAGTAAACGTTTTATTGGTCACCGTAAGTTCAAGTAGACCAATAATGGCACTAATTGGCGTTCGTATCTCATGACTCATTGTCGCTAGAAATGTACTTTTAGTTCGATTTGCCTGTTCTGCCCTTTCTCGTGCAGATGACAGTTCGAGTAACAATGCCTCGTGCTCGGTAATATCCTGCCAACTACAAATAAATCCAACAATTTCTCCATTTAACCCCTTATACGGAACTGCCTGATGGATGATTACACACATCTCATCACCATTTTTAATATTATAACGATGTCTTAATAGCGGTGAGCCATATGAATCATTAAGCATCTCTTTTAACGTCGAATATACGATTGCGAGTGGGTGTGACGATGAATTAAGTGCCAATTTATCTAAAGACTTTATGTCTAACTTAAAAAAATCCTCCCAAGCCTGATTGCGGCTTAGAATATTTCCTTCTCGATCAACCACGTAGACGGGTACCAACATACTATTAAATAATGTTTCTCTAAATTTGACCTGTTCCTTTAACTTTATTTGTGCTTTTTTACGTTTACTCATTTTTTGACG
Source organism: Acinetobacter sp. C26M (assembly GCF_023702675.1). Lineage (NCBI taxonomy): Bacteria > Pseudomonadati > Pseudomonadota > Gammaproteobacteria > Moraxellales > Moraxellaceae > Acinetobacter > Acinetobacter sp. C26M. The sequence goes on along the minus strand of NZ_CP098478.1, from coordinate 634,067 downwards.
TAAGTAGTAATTCCAACTCAAAGAAATCAGAACCAAAGCAACAAAAATCCCAGCCAGCCAATAAAACTCCCAACGATATACTGTCCATGTATTTAATTTGACCGTAGGCGTTCCTTGCCACTTGTACGCAATCATTGAAATATCTCGAGGAGAGATATCTGCTAAAGCCTTGTTTAGAATACTATAAAGTTCAGGTTCATCCCGTTGTACAGCAAAGGATATATGTGAAAGGTTATCTCCGATTCGAGAGGCAATCTTAAGTTCATTACGGAAATAACTATCAATCATATAATTGGCGCCAATCAGATTATGTACAGCACCATCTACTTTTTTCTCTTTAACCCACTGCATTGCCAAACTGGCATTTTCAGCTTTTACCAATTTAATATGCGGATATTGTATTTTTATCCATTCCCACAAGGAGTTACCTGGCGTAATTGCCAAGCTTTTAACATCCGATAATCCTTTCGGTGCTGTAGTGCTATTTTTGACGATCAAGACAAAAGGAGGTTGAATGTAAGGGCGAGTAAAGATAAGTTGTTTATCTCGTTCGTCACTGTAACTCATTGCAGCAATGATATCCCCTTCATTTTGGCTAACCTTCTGAAACATCTCAGCAACGTTATCTGCCTCAACAGCCTTAAAATGCAAGCCTGTGCGTAAATGAATCAAACGTAGGACATCCGCACTAATCCCATAAAATTGTCCGTTTGCATCAAGCATGGTAAATGGTGCATAGAGCGGATTAATAACAACGCGTACTTCACGATTTTGGTCTAACCAGCGCTGTTCCCGCTCGGTGAGTGCCAAGCGTGACTGGAATTCCCATAAATCAGACCCTGAACTCCAGTGATGTGAAATCGCTTTTCGCTGTGCAGGAGGAATCGCCGCCAAAACAGTATTTACTGTGTGCTGTAACACATTCTCATCTGTTCTAAATAAAAAATGCGGTCCAGTTTCTTCGGTTGACAGGATTTCAGCGATCGATAACAAATTATCGTAATTTCGTTCGACTAAATAACTAACGGTAGCAAAGCTACCTATAAAATAATCGTTATTTCCGAAAGCGACAGATGATAATGCTGTTGCAGGTGAGGCATAACGCACTGTCTTTGCTTGAGGATAATATTTTGCAACCCATTCATCAGATAAAGAATCATTCAGCAAAGCGATCCGTATCTTCTGAGGTTTTTTTAAATTCCGTGTTAGAACTTCTTCTCGGCTAACCAATGCAATTGCATCAGGAGTAAAAGGAATACTTGCTTTAAAATGTGCTTCGTCAGTAATATCGTTGGCATAGTCAACCAGCATATCGACCTGCCCTTGATTCAACCCATCAATTGCAGCATCTCGATCAGAATAGCGTAGAACCTTAACGCGAACGCCTAAAGAATGGGCGATTAACAAGGTATAATCAGCTGCAATACCTTCAAAAATATCGGGTTCTAATAACAAAGCAAAAGGTGGATTTTTAGGGTCATAAACAGCTACTTTTATTTCTTGTTTTTTCCCTAACGAACGCCAGTCTTTATCGTGTAATTCAAATTCAAGTTGGATCGGTGCTTCCCGACTGAAAACTTTCATCAGTTGCGGCGACTCTGCCCGTACAGCACTGCAGAAAAGACAGAAGACTAAATAACCAAATATCCACAGTTTTGGCATATGATTCCTTAGTCCAGATGATTACGTTGGGCAAAGTCATACAGTTCCATCATATTTTTCAGCTCAAGCTTTTGCATCATGCGACTCTTATAGGTACTCACTGTTTTATCACTGATATGCATGAGCACCCCGATATCAATCACTTTCTCACCTTTAGCTAAATAAAGCAGCACTTGTAATTCTTTGGGTGAAAGCTCCGCAATTTTATTCTTTTCAGTATCATCATTACTCAATGTTGCATCAGCAGCGTGAAGACGAGCAAGCACGCGAGGGAAATAGCCATAACCTCCTCTTAACGCACGAATCGCATCATGAAATTCAACAAGCTGATTTTTCTTACTAATAAATCCATCGGCACCAACACTAGCACAACGCTTAATATAATGATCATCATCCTTGCCACTGAGCATCAACATACCGCCTTGGTAACCCGTTTTACGCAAGCGCTGAACAACCTCAATACCATTTAAAGACGGCATATCAATATCAATTACAACTAAATCAGGCCCAAGCTGTTTTATTAAAGAAACTGCATCCAAACCATCACCCGTTTCTGCAACCACGGTCATGCCTTCTTTTTCTAAGAGCATTCGAACAGCCAACCGTGCAACGGGATGATCGTCTACAATCACTGCGTTGTGCATATCTTTCCTTTAATATTTATATGATAGATCTTGTCAAAGTATAAATTTATGTAAAAAAACCAATGAATTACGATGCTAATTTTACTACATCGTCCAGTTCATAATTGTATTTCTTTTACTACATCGGAATTAGCTAAAAGCCATACACCAGCACTCTTTGCTTCATCTTCAGGCAGCTATTCTCGGATAAAAAATAGGATTTAAAATGAATATAAATCAAATATTTTTATAGTTTTCAGGTTTAATTTTTTGAGATATGACATACAGGAATAGTATTATTGTGGGATATATAAACGTTGAGTCATGATTAGATTATAAAAATATAGCAGCTACAGTTAGATGCATAAGCACTGAGATATTGAAACTTAGCCAAAAGAGCCAAGCTCTTTAAGATTTAAACCATACCGAGCATAATTGGTGAATTGATCACAAAACTCGTATAATGCTGTCCTTTCTTTGCTTGTCCACATCCGAGATCTGTTTATGCAACCACTTGAATCATTAAAGCCACGTATTTCCGTCGCGCCAATGATGGATTGGACAACAAAAGACTATCGTTTCTTTGCACGTCTTTTTAATCCTAATGTGGTGCTGTATACCGAAATGGTGACCACGGGGGCGATTATTTATGGCGGTGCCAATCGCCATCTCGACTTCAACCAACAAGAACATCCGATTGTTTTACAGCTTGGCGGCTCAAATCCGCAAGATTTAGCCACATGTACCAAAATGGCTGAAGACTGGGGCTATAACGAAGTCAATTTAAACGTAGGTTGCCCAAGTGACCGTGTGCAGAATAATAAGATTGGTGCATGCCTAATGGCAGAACCCAATCTGGTGGCTGAATGTATTCACAGCATGCAAAAAGTAGTGTCGATTCCTGTGACGGTGAAACATCGTATTGGGATTGATGATATGCAGTCTTATGAAGAAATGCTGCATTTTGTCGATACGGTGGCGGCAACGGGTTGTACACATTTTATCGTGCATGCACGTATTGCCATCTTGCAAGGTTTATCACCTAAAGAAAACCGTGATGTTCCGCCATTACGTTATGACGATGTCTATCGCTTAAAGCAAGAACGTCCACACCTCACCATTGAGATTAACGGCGGCATCAAAACCTTCGAAGAAACACAACAACATTTACAGCATGTTGATGGGGTGATGATTGGTCGTGAAGCCTATCACAATCCGTACCTATTGGCTGAGATGGGCCAACTTTGGAATCTGGAAGCGCCTGATCGTTTTGATCTTATGCAACAGATGATGCCTTATATTCATCAGCGTGTAGCTGAAGGCGCACCACTTTCAATTATCACACGTCATATTCTAGGCTTATTCCAAAACTTGCCTGGCGCAAGAAAATGGCGTCAAGCACTGAGCGGTGGCAATGCCAAAACGATTGCTGATATCGAAAATGCAATTCAAAATATTCAAACCGCTATGCAACGGACTGAAGATTATTTAAAAGAGCATCAAAACTAACTCAATGTTCTAAACATAACTTATCTGAATGGGAACATAGCGAATTACGCTATGTTCCACCACCACTGAGCTTGCGATAACCTAAAAGTCTCACCAATCACTTGAGCTTAACCACTTAAACTCATGGTTATGCTCAAGCGTAATTTCGCAATTACATCTTCCAGAAGCAACCAAAATTGATGTCCCTTGAGGGCAGGATTTGTCGATCTTTAAAAATGTGTCACGGCTCAGTATGACCGATGCCCTTTCAATATGAACATAACCAAAGTTAAACTTTTTTAGCTAACTGGAACTCTTCATAAGAATCAAAAGGCAGCTGTGTTTTTGTATCAATGATTTCCGTCAGTTCATCACCTAACATAATCATATTCCGAGCAGGGACACCTTGTAGCTGAATCTTTAACTGGTCATTATCCAGAAACTTAAATTTCCCTGCATAAATTTTAGCTGGACTATTATCATTATTATTAGTTTGTTCCAATACAAAGGTTTGATCCGCCTTGATTATGAGATCAACGCCTGTACCTAAACAACCATCACAGCTCGTCACGCATGTCGCACATGGCACCACTCCAGAATAATGCCCTACCCATGCCTTAAACTCAGGATTATTGACGAAATGTTGCTCATTTGAATGTACATCTGACTTTTGTGCTTGTGTATTGCTTTGATTTTTTGCCTCATTAGATTGTGAACATCCAAAGCAGATACTGGTAAAAACAAAGGAAGTCAGCAATGCCTTCTTCATATACGATTTCTCTCAAACTCAATATTTAACATTCATTGCAGATTCAACACGTCGCAGCGCATCACTATACGTTCAGCAATGGTGCCAGAGCAAGTGCTGCAATATATGTTAACCACAGGAATATTTTTAGATTTTATGCAAAAAGACGTACTAAATGGTTTTGTTTTTTATTAAGAATAAGGGGATTCATATATAAGTATTCACGATCAAGCATCGCAATATTTAGCTAAATATTTTAAAGACGCTAGTATTCAAAACAAATTTTTTGATATATGGCAGAATTCATTGCACTATGTTGATGAAGATTTGAAAATTTCTCAGGACGGAGCACTTCAATCAATTTATCACATATCACTATATTAAACATAAGTTTAGATAAACACTACGTATCAAAGCAGATCTAATTCCCCATATCAATCCGTCCATTTTTTAAGCAAAAATGAAATATAATCTTACAAATCATTTTATCTAAACTAATCAACCAACAACTTACTGATAATGAAAAAGATTCTTAAATAGAAATTCAGCTAAGTGATCTGTACAACAGCTCAAATGTTATATTATTACGTTACATTTCAGTTTTTTTAAGATTTATCGCTTACTATGGGCGCCGTAATAAATTCTGGCACACGTTCAGTTGTTTTGAAAATGCGGTAGAGATTCACAATGATTTATGATGTACCTTCAGTTGATCACAGTATGATTCACCCACCCTCGCAACAGGTGGTTATTCCTTATCGAGAGATGCCAAAGCTGCCATCGTCTTCGGGAATTGATGTGAGTAAGTTCTCTCAGAAGTTGACCAAACGAGCATCTTATCGCAGCTCATCTCAATGTGCTAAATTCGTCAGAATCGCTTTACAATCTGCTGGTGCAAATATCGTTCAACATCCTGTTGCTGCATCAGACTGGGGACGCACCTTACAACAGATTGGGTATCAAAAAATCACACCTGAATTTAATAATCCCCAGCCAGGCGATATTTATATTATCCACCGCACCAAAAAACATCGTTACGGACATATTGCAGGTTTTACAGGATCACAGTGGGTATCTGACTATAAGCAACGTAGCTATGATGTTTATAAAGATCCGAATGTGACTTATAGTTACTACCGTTTAGCGCCACAGTATCCGCAAGCTTAATCTCTGGGTTGTGCCATTCTTAACTCACCCTGCTTCTGCAACAGCGTAGTTAATACCCAAATGCTGCCCCCTCTTCACGATGAAACAAGCTTGCTATTCATCATAAAAAATACTTTTGCATAAATTGGGTCGTAGCAGTCAAATCGCATTAGTCTAGTTACCCAGCATTCTATCAATCTTGCTTTTTATCTTCCAAATTTACTCAGACACCGCCAATATTTGTCTTTGAAAAAACTAACCTCAATTTCGAAGTTATCTTTATGATTTTGAATAATTTGGTCAATTACCTTGGATGGCTTTCTAAAATCCTTACAAGCGAGATATATCGTTCTTAAATGATTACCAGTTTCACGACCGATATTTAAATATCCATCAACATCTTTTAATTCAGCAACTAATGCCTGTTCAACACTTTCAAGCAGTTCATATTGATTCGATGGTGGCATACCATTAAAGTTCTCCCCACCATAACGTATCTCAATAATCATCATCCAAGGATGTGATGCTTTTTTATCCCATTCTAATAATGTGCTATTTAAAATGGCAATAAGAGGTAAACCGTCATTCGTCTCTCCTTCTAAACTAATATATTCATCCTCATCAGTATTTGAACGAATCACTTTATCAAGACGAGAAATTTCACTGTTTTTTAAGGTTAAAATTTTCTTTAAATTTGCAATGGGCATTAACTCTTTTTCAGCATCTTGTTTAGATTGCACTGAAACTTGATCGAGTTTGGTTACCGAATCATATTCCCCCAAATAATTGTCTAAGAAAATATAAACGCCTTGTAAAAATTCACTTTTTTGTGACTCATTATATTCATCATGAACCACAAATAGATCAATTTCATCTGGATATTCAGGATGATCTTTTAGGTAAAAAGATAAGGTTTCTTGACTAAATTCATGGTCATGCATGCCAATACAGGTCTGATGGATTTCACTAGCGGGTTTAAGGGCTGTAAATTTCCATCCTGAAATTTTAGGTGCTGTGGCAATAAGCTCTTCTACAAAGATAATATTTTGAATCACCCCATCAGGTGTCAATATAAGTTCAGCGGTGTGTTCATCTGCCATTCCTGCTAGGAAAAAAATTCCATCATGAACGTTCACCAATTCAGCCCATAATTTATCAAAGAAATCTTCTTGAATTTTATCTTGATTCCTTGCATTTAATATTTGATAAAACTCATGTTGATGCTCCTGAAACCATTGCCAAAACTCGGCATAACTATTTTTATTATTTTGCATAAGATACTCGGTATTGCCTAAATTTTTTTTGAAACTCATATTGATTATTCTCTACTTTTTTATCTATAACGAATCAATTTAGCTCAATTGTCGTGGTTGTTAAATACCTGTTAAATAAGGGCTGATCACCCTCAACAACTATTTGCAAATCTGCATACGATCCAGTTTCTTTAAGACTTCAGCCACCGCCACCATGGCAAAGCTTGAAGTCACCACCACTGCCGAACCATAACCGCCACAACGTAAGCCAGCACTTGGGCAAACTTCTGCACTTGAAAATGGATTATCAATCGAATACACACAAGTAATGCCGAATTTCTCTTTGGGCTTTTTACAAATCCCTTTGGAACGCAGTTGAGTGCGTAGTTTTGCTAACATTGGGTCTTGCTCTGTCTTGGATAAGTCTGCCACGCGAATCTTAAGCGGATCAAGTTTGCCACCCGCACCGCCTGAAACGATCAACGGGATTTTGTTAAAACGACAATGCAACATCAAGGCAAGTTTGGCTTTCACATCATCAATACAATCCAAAACAATGCTTGGCACTGGATTTAGAATTTCTTTGACATTTTCAGGGCTGAGATAATCATCAATCACGTTTACTTTCATACGTGGATTAATTTGGCGACAACGTTCTGCCATCACTTCGATTTTTTCTTGTCCTAGTGTCGAACTCATCGCAGGCAATTGACGGTTAATATTCGATGCGGCTACCACATCCATATCGACTAGGGTCAGTTCACCAATCCCTGTACGTGCCAGTGCTTCAACTGCCCAACTGCCGACGCCGCCAATCCCAATCACCATGACATGACTGTTTTCATAATGTGAAAAAGCAGTTTCTCCATAAATTTTGGCAACACCAGCAAAACGGCGCTCATATTCATCATTTACAGGAACATCGGTCATCACAGTCGTGGTCTATCTTTTGAATCAAAGTAGTATTTTACCGTGTTTAACTGGTTTTAGGTTAGCCTACTGAAACTTTACTTGGGGGTTGATCTCGACGAATTAAAATAACCAACAAGGTAAAAACAATCATGCTCATGCATAAAGCCAACAGGTTTGCATTGATCCATCCAAGGCTACTCAAAATCGGTGCAGGTAAAAATGCCCCTAATGTTGCAAACAAAGCAATTCCTGTTTCATTAATACCTTGGACACGATGTTTTTGCTGCTCATTGAGACCTGCTAACAAGGTTGATGCACCTGAGTAAGCAAAATTCCAGCCCACGCCCAGAACGATCAAGGCAGCATTAATATAGATGCCGACCTGTCCAAACATTGGAATTAAAGACGATAACATCAACAAAGCAAAACCGACATAAATTGTGGTTTGCGTTCCCCATCGTTGAATCAGTTTAGACACAAAGAAGGATGGGATAAACATCGCCAACACATGTAGCTGAATCGAGATCGAAGCATAATGAAATGAGTGATGTTCCTTGAGATGTAAGGAGGACATAATCATCATGACATTCATAATATAGTAAGCAAATGCACCGCTGATCACCGCAGCGATAATCAAAGTGCTTGGCAGTTTGCTACGCTGAGCTGGTTCAATCAGCACCTGCTGTATCTGCTGGCATTGGAATTTTTTGTTCCATAAATACAAGATCGGAGAGAGCAACAAGGCCAAGACACTAAAAATGAAATAGATTGCGGTAAAATCAGGTAAGCCATGTACCTGTTGAAATTGAATTGCCAGCATCGGTGCAATCACAGCAGCGATCACCCCACCCGAGATCACCATGGCTGTGGCTTTTGGAATTAAATCAGCAGCCAAACGATCAGAAGCAGCAAAGCGATAAAAATTCGCAGTTGAGATAAATAAACCCAGAGAAAAATGGCTCAGGCACAATAAATAAAACTGTTGCTGCTGTAGGGCCAAATAACCGAGAACACCAGCGAAGAAAAGACAGATACAACCAAACTGGAAAACCAGATGCCGTCCAAGCTTTTTCATCAAAAATGAAAAAATAAAGGTAGTCAGTAACATCGCTAAAAACTGCAAGCCATATGGAACCGTAGCCAAAGCTTGAGTAGGTGCCAATTTCAAGCCAACAATTGCAGCCACCGTCACCGACAACACTGCGGCAATGAGGTTAAAGGCCTGTGCAACCAGGAGATAATAAACATAGCGAGGTAACTGATTCAAAGCCTTTATCCAATTTAATCGGGCCTGACTACCTTAACGCTGAATGCTTGAAATTCAAACAAAAAAAGATGAAAGACTAGCTTTCATCTTTGATTTAAGTGTGTGTTTCGTTATGCAGCGATCAAATTGCGTAATACATAATGCAGAATCCCACCTGCTTTAAAGTATTCCACCTCATTTAGCGTATCGATGCGGCACAACACTTTGAACTGGTCTTGACTGCCATCTTCTCGCTGTACCTGAATATCCAGCGTTTGATGTGGTTGGATATCATCAGATAATCCATAAATCGAAAGCACTTCACGACCAGTGAGGTTCAAGGATTGACGGGTTTGACCATCTACAAACTGTAAAGGCAATACGCCCATACCGACCAGATTCGAACGATGAATCCGTTCAAAACTTTCCGCAATGACTGCTTTAACGCCTAAGAGGTTGGTCCCTTTTGCTGCCCAATCCCGCGATGAACCTGTACCATATTCCTTACCTGCAATAATCAGCAACGGTGTTTTCTGTTGCTGATACAGCATGGATGCATCATAGATAGCCAGCTTTTCACCCGTTGGAATAAAGATGGTATTGCCACCTTCTTCACCACCCAGCATTTCATTTTTAATGCGGATATTGGCAAACGTCCCGCGCATCATCACTTCATGGTTACCGCGTCGAGAACCATAAGAATTGAAATCTTTCGGCTCAACCCCCTGCTGCTGTAAATAGCGTCCTGCTGGACTGTCTTTCTTGATATTCCCTGCTGGAGAGATATGATCGGTGGTGACTGAGTCGCCCAACACAGCCAAGATACGTGCCTGTTCAATATTGCTAATGGCTTTCGGAGGCTGATTAATTTCCTCAAAAAATGGCGGATGGCGAATATAAGTCGAATTATCTTTCCACGCATAGGTTTGGCTTTGTGGAATCTGGATCGCCTGCCAAGTTGCATCCCCATCAAACACTGCTGCATATTCTTTATGAAACATGTCGGTATTCACTTTTTGCAGTACTTGATCAATTTCAAACTGACTCGGCCAAATGTCTTTCAAATAAACATCTTGTCCATTTTGGTCTTGCCCAATCGGTTGTGTGGTTAGATCAGTTCGGATATTCCCTGCTAAACCATAAGCCACTACCAATGGTGGTGAAGCCAACCAGTTGGTTTTCACTAGGGGGTGAACACGTCCCTCAAAGTTACGGTTACCTGAAAGCACCGAAGCCACATTTAGATCATGACATTGAATTGCTTCTTCAATCGGTTCGGGTAAAGGCCCAGAGTTACCAATACAGGTGGTACAACCATAACCAACCAAGTTATAGCCTAACTCATCTAAGTACGGCGTTAAACCTGCCGCAGCCAGATAATCGGTCACCACTTTAGAACCCGGTGCCAATGAACTTTTCACCCATGGTTTACGCTGCAAACCTTTTTCAATGGCTTTTTTCGCCAGTAAACCTGCTGCCAGCATGACACTTGGATTCGAGGTGTTCGTACATGAAGTAATTGCTGAAATCACCACATCACCATGATTCAATGGATACGATTTACCTTCAATGGCGCAAGAGGGTTCTTCATGCGCTAAATTTGCTTTCTTGGCTTCAACAGCCGTACCACCACCGCCTTCATTCTCCAAACGTTCTTTGGCATCTTTGGCTGGTTTTAAATTCAGCTCCATCAACGCATTAAACGTTTTCGGAACATCGCCCAACAAAACCCGATCTTGTGGACGCTTTGGTCCTGCCAGACTAGCCTGCACGGTACTCATATCCAGACTCAAGGTATCGGTAAATACAGGTTCATCCCCTGTATGACGCCATAGCCCTTGCTCCTTACTATAAGCTTCTACTAAATCTATACGTTCTTGTTTGCGGCCAGTTAGGGCCAAATACCCCAATGTCACATCATCAATCGGGAAGAAACCACAAGTTGCCCCATATTCAGGTGCCATATTGGCAATCGTGGCACGATCCGCCAGAGGCAAATCCGCCAAGCCATCGCCATAGAACTCAACAAATTTACCCACTACACCTTTTTGACGCAGCATTTGAGTAATGGTTAAGACCAAATCGGTTGCAGTAATGCCTTCTTGCAATTTGCCTGTGAGTTTGAAACCAATCACTTCGGGAATCAACATGGATACAGGTTGCCCGAGCATGGCTGCTTCTGCTTCAATCCCGCCCACACCCCACCCGAGCACGCCAAGCCCATTGATCATGGTGGTATGTGAATCTGTCCCCACCAAGGTATCTGGAAAAGCAAAGGTCTGACCTTCATCTTCTCCCAACCAGACCGCTTGCGCCAAATATTCTAAATTGACTTGGTGACAAATCCCTGTACCGGGCGGCACCACACTAAAATTATTAAATGCAGATTGCCCCCAACGTAAGAATTGATAACGCTCTCCGTTGCGTTGCATTTCAATTTCAACGTTCTCAGCAAAAGCATTGTCATCGGCAAAATGATCGACCATCACCGAGTGGTCAATCACCAGATCTACAGGAGATAAAGGGTTAATCAGATTGGGATCACCACCAGCCTGTGCCATTGCGGCACGCATTGCGGCAAGATCGACCACTGCAGGAACACCAGTGAAATCCTGCATTAATACCCGTGCAGGGCGATACTGAATTTCCTGATCAGAACTTTTGGTTTTTTGCCAATCGACCAAGGCCTGAATATGCTCCACTTTTACACTTTTTTGATCTTCGAAACGGAGTAAATTTTCTAGCAAAACCTTTAAAGACTTTGGCAATTTATCAATATTGCCAAGTGTTTCAGCTGCTCGCGCTAAGCTAAATATTTGATAGGATGTCGAACTGACGGTGAGTGTTTGTAATGCATTGAAACTATTGATTTTGCTATATCTGGCCATAAGGTTGCCCTCCCAGTATTGGCTGGTTTGTTTATTATCAAATTGTTCTTTTAATGTACCCCTGTTTAGAAAAGCATGTGTTCCCTTTTAGTATCTTATTTTTAACAAGATTATTTGCTTATTCTCTTAAAATTTAAGTTGCAACGCAGCCAATGAGTTTTGCCATAATTGTGCTGCCAGCTGCAACTCAGGCTGGTCAAGGGTCTGAGCCAAACTCTCCAGCACATAAGGTAGGTTGACGGGGGTATTACGGGTGCGATGCTCGGTCGAAGTTTGGCAACACAATGGTGTCATATCTGGACAATCGGTTTCGATCACCAAGTTTTCGCTGCCAATCGCTTGTACCACTTGATACAGTTTTTTGGCATTTGGATTGGTGATTTGTCCTGTCACCCCGATTTTAAAACCTAGTTTAACCAAGGCTTTGGCTTCTTCTACGCCACCACTAAACGCATGGGCAATGCCGCCTAATTTGAATTTTTGTGTTTTTAAAATAGCAATGGTTTCAGCATGTGCCTTACGGATATGCAATAACACAGGCTTTTGATACTGTGTTGCCAATGCAAGTTGCTCAATAAAATAATGTTGTTGCTTGGCAAACAGTTCAGGCTGTTTATGCTGTTTTAAAAAAGTATCTAAACCAATTTCACCTACAGCCACACAGTCATGCTGCTGTAGGACTTGCTCAAGCCGCTGTAAATGTTCTGGCTGATGTTGTTCGATATAAAATGGATGCAAGCCTGGCGCAAGATAACAGCGTGGCACATTTTCCCAATATTGTAATTGTTGATGGGTATGGAGCAATTCATCAAATCTAGACGCAACAAAACCAATCAACACCAAAGCATCGACCCCAACCCGCTTTGCTTGTTCAGCCAAGTGTTGCCGATCATGATCAAAATCGGCAACATCAAAATGGGTATGGGTATCGAACAGTTGCATTAACTTTGACTTGGTGTACTTGCAGCAGGCGTAGACGCTGCGGGCTGATCAATTTTTGGTAAATATTCAGGTTTTAACACACCCTGCAATTCACTAAATGGAATCACTAAGCGCGGTAAACCTACGACATAAGGACCAATGTCGTATTCGCCATATTGCAGAATTAAACCCTGCTCACCCAATAAGAAATTATCGGTGATTTGGAAAGGCCAAGCCTGTTCATATTCCTTCGGATCGGTTGCAAGTTTGGAATCGACAATCCATGTTTTAAACGCTTCATGGGCCAGCTTGTCTAAAGTTGCTTTTTGCTTAGGCAACAATAAGTCGTGTAACTGCACCTGTTTTTGAGTGGTTAAATCAAAATTGTAATAGCGTTGTGAAGTCGAGCCATGCGCTCCACCCAAATAACTGCTGCTATTCAACACTACCGTTGCCAGCTTGCCTTTCGGTTGCAAAATCTTAGGCTTAATCATCAAGCTGATCTGATGACTACTACTTAAAGCTTTTAACTCTTCATCAATTTTCACAAAGGCATTGGCATAGGCTTGTGCCTGAGTATCTAGACCTGTTTTTTGCTCAGTCGTTTTTACTGTGGATGCTGCTGAAGCATCGGCATCAACCACATCAAGCATTTTACTGAGTTGATCGAGGATCTGCTGATCGAGTAACTGATCAATAAATGGGAAATTACTTTGTAATCGTTCAACGGTAAAATCTGGGCAGGTATTACCTTTACATTCAGGTAAAGTCACCTGTAGCTTCACCGTTTCACCACGCAAAATCGGCTCAGCAGTTTGCTGTGCTGCTGGTGGATCTGTCGGTTTATCCTGTGATTCTTTAGGTTCTGATTTCGGCTGGCAAGCAGCAAGTAAAATTGCACAAGCAAGCACGCTAAATTTAGCAATTGTTTTCATTTAAAACCTATCAGCATTGTTATTACACAAGATTTTTAAATGCTATCGAACTTCATACAAAACCGCTAGCAGTGCATGCAATTTCTATACGAATCTCAAAAATCTTGTATTCAATCCAATTAAAACATTTGCTGATAAATTTCAGCTTGTAGCATCTGTTTACTTTGTTCAGTGGTGAGATAAATATCCAACTGTGGTGCATCCTTACTAATTTCATTGGCACGATAATGTAGTCCAATGCCCTCGCCATCAAAGAACCAATCTGCCTGCCCCCAATACAATTTTTTCGGCACTTGCTTTTTCACTTCTGCTGATTGTTTTGCAATCCACTGTTGATAATGTGCCTGAACAATATCGTTTAATGCATTCTGCTGGTTTTTCTGGATCACATCCAAGATACTGACATTTTTTTGTAGCTTACGATCTGCCACAAAGAAATAAAAACGATCTTTCACAGCGAGATCTTCTTGTTGAGTATCAACACCCACTTGCAACAACACATATTGATTGCGCTGTGACGCTATACGCGTACTTAAATGCAGTTCATAAGCCTTATTCTTAGAATATTTATCCTGCCACTCATCCGACTTTTTCACATAGGCATTTACGGCTTGCTGTAAAGTTAAATTCTTATTTTGTTCAATCTGTTGCTGAATCACATTTGCCTGATTTTTAGCAATCCATGTATTGAGCCATTCATCTTGGGTTTTAATGGTTTGAATATCAACATCAATACAGTTTTTCTTTTCACAAAATGGCAGTGCGTAATCTGCCTTGGCTTCTTTCATATTCAAGAAAGGTAGAACTTCTGCTTTTTCAACAGTTGCCGCGGCTTGCTCCGTACTTTTCTCCGAAGCTGTATCATTTTTTTTAGGATGATCACATGCCGTTAAAGCCATCATTCCAATCAATACACTGACAGCAAAAAGTGGTTTTAAAGTGTTCATCACATCATCCTTTATTTTAATCCCTCCCAACCTCCCTTTATAAAAGGGAGGAGCATCACGAATCTAAATAGTTATAGAACTCGTGAAAAAGTCCCTCTTTTATAAAGAGGGGTGAGGAGCGAAAAGCTCCGCAAGGGAGATTCTAGTGTTCTCGTGTGTTCCGGAACTGAATATCTGGCCAGCGTTCTTGCATCAACTGCAAGTTTACACGGCTTGGTGCAAGATAAGTTAAGTGACCTCCACCATCAACAGAGAGTTGATCGTGTGCTTTTTTCTTAAACTCATTTAAGATCTTTTCGTCATCACAATGCACCCAACGAACCGTATGCACACTAACAGGCTCATAAATACAGTCCACTTTATATTCTTCTTTTAAGCGATAAGCGACCACATCAAACTGTAACACACCGACAGCACCTACAATCAGGTCATTACTGATTTGTGGCATAAACACCTGTGTTGCACCCTCTTCAGATAACTCTTTCAAACCTTTTTGCAATTGCTTCGATTTCAAAGGATCTTTCAAACGTACACGGCGGAACATTTCAGGTGCGAAGTGTGGAATACCTGTGAAATGCAGATCTTCACCGCTGGTAAAAGTATCACCAATTTGAATTGTACCGTGGTTATGTAAACCAATAATGTCACCCGGCCAAGCTTCTTCGAGGTGCTCACGCTCGCCCGCAAGGAAAGTCAATGCATCACTGATACGCACATCTTTACCGATACGTACATGATTCATTTTCAAGCCTTTCTCATATTTACCTGAGCAAATACGCATAAAGGCAATACGGTCACGGTGTTTCGGATCCATATTGGCTTGGATTTTGAACACAAAGCCTGTGAAACCTTCTTCATTGGCATCGACAATACGTTCTTGAGTTGGATGTGCCTTTGGTTCTGGCGCCCAATTGATAAAAGTATCCAAGACATGGTCAACTGCAAAATTACCTAACGCTGTACCAAATAGAACTGGCGTTTGTTTACCTTGTAAGAATAATTCACGGTCTAATGGCTCATTCGCCATTTGTACCAATTCAAGAGATTCTTCAAATGATGACCAAGCCAACTCACCGACTTTTTCACGAATGTCCGCATGATCATAACCATCGCGTACTTCAATATCCGTAATGGTTGAACCAAAACCTGCTTTATAAACATACAGTTTGTTTTCCAGCAAGTTATAAACACCAGCAAAGTCACGTCCCATACCTAAAGGCCATGTAATTGGCACGCAGCGAATATTCAGGACACTTTCAATTTCGTCGAGCAGTTCTAAAGGCTCGCGAATTTCACGGTCCATTTTGTTCACGAATGAAATGATTGGTGTATCGCGCATACGACACACTTCCATTAATTTAATGGTACGTTCTTCGACACCCTTTGCACCATCAATCACCATCAATGCAGAGTCAACTGCGGTTAATGTACGGTAGGTATCTTCCGAGAAGTCTTCATGTCCCGGAGTATCAAGTAAGTTAATGGTGTGCTTTTTATAAGGGAACTGCATCACTGACGTGGTAATCGAGATACCACGTTCTTTTTCCATTTCCATCCAGTCAGACGTTGCAGATCGGTCAGACTTACGGCTTTTTACCATACCAGCAACTTGAATCGCTTTACCCCATAACAACAGTTTTTCTGTCATGGTGGTCTTACCCGCATCGGGGTGGGAAATGATCGCAAACGTGCGTCGTTGGGCAACCTGTGCCGCTAATTCATCTTTAAACATGCTAAAAATCTACAATTTGTGCACCCATGTGTATCTGCAAACGATGGCAAGAACAGATGGCGTGCGAAAGAATTTAAAATTGGCGCAATTGTAGCAGATTTATAGGTGATGTTTATCGATTGTTGATATGTCTTAAGTTATCCACAAAATAGGGCTTTCTTCGCCACTCCAGTACCAAAGGTACAATCAAAATTCTATCAAAAATAAGCAAACGTTTATCTGATATGCCTGAGCAGTGATCTTAGTTTCATGTTCCGATTGATCACTACATAACGGTCTTTACACGGCCTTTAAGATTTATTTTTAAGATATAAAAATGATCTACCGCACAAACATGAATTTCATTCATTTTGAGGTTAGATTAAATCATTTTTATTCATCTCATGATTACGGTATAAATCACTCTATACAGAAATTCAGATTTATCTCGGAAATTAGGGTGGCAGATTAAAATGAGTAAAGAGTTTGCATTTACGATTAAGCGTATTGATTTTGATGAGAACTACACGCCATCAGAAAATACACGTATCACAACCAACTTTGCGAATTTGGCAAGAGGCGAAAGCCGCCAACAGAATCTGCACAACACCTTAAAGATGATCGACAATCGCTTTAATGCTTTGGCACATTGGGATAATCCTTTTGCTGATCGTTATAAAGTCGAGCTGGAAATCATTTCAGTTGAAATGAAGGTTGATGCGGCAAGCAATGCCAATGCGCTTCCTTTAATTGAAATTTTGAAAACCAATATTGTTGATCAAAAAACCAATGAGCGTATTGAAGGTATTGTAGGCAACAATTTCTCTTCTTATGTGCGCGATTATGATTTCAGTGTGCTATTGCTTGACCATAATAAAAATCAGTCTGGATTTAGCACACCAGAGAACTTCGGTGATTTACATGGTAACTTGTTTAAGAGCTTTATTGAGTCAGAGACTTACAAAGCAAACTTTAAAAAGCCACCTGTGATTTGCCTCAGTGTTTCCAGCAGCAAGGTGTACCAACGTACTGAAAATCAGCATCCTGTATTAGGTGTTGAGTACCTGCAAGATGAGTATTCATTAACAGATGAATATTTTCAAAAAATGGGTTTAAAAGTTCGTTATTTCATGCCGCCAAATAGCGTTGCGCCATTGGCATTCTATTTCTCTGGAGATTTGCTGGCGGACTATACCAATCTTGAACTGATCAGCACCATCAGCACCATGGAAACATTCCAAAAGATTTACCGCCCTGAAATTTACAATGCTAACTCTTCAGCAGGAAAGTCTTATCAACCAAGTTTGAAGAACCAAGATTATTCACTGACTCGTATTGTATATGACCGAGAAGAGCGCAGTCGTTTGGCGATTGAACAAGGGAAATTTGTTGAAGAACAATTTATCAAACCTTATCAAACCATTCTGGAACAGTGGTCTGCCAGTTATGCAGCACAAAGCAGCTCACAAAAAAGTTACGCGCACTAATTTATTGAAAATATAAGGTTATTGATGATGAAAAGATTATTACCAACGTCGACTGCGGGTAGCTTACCGAAACCGTCTTGGCTGGCAGAGCCTGAAAAGCTTTGGTCACCATGGAAATTGCAAGAGCAGGGTCTGATTGAAGGTAAACAGGATGCTTTACGTTTGTCTTTGCATGAACAGCAAGTAGCAGGCATTGATATTGTCAGTGATGGCGAGCAAACCCGTCAGCACTTTGTGACGACATTTATTGAGCATCTTACGGGTGTTGATTTTGAGAAACGCGAGACGGTTCGTATCCGTAATCGTTATGATGCCAGTGTTCCGACTGTGGTTGGTGCGGTATCTCGACAAAAGCCTGTTTTTGTTGAAGATGCTAAGTTCTTGCGTCAACAAACAAATCAACCAATTAAATGGGCTTTGCCAGGTCCAATGACCATGATTGATACGCTATATGATGCGCATTATAAAAGTCGTGAAAAATTGGCGTGGGAATTTGCCAAAATCCTGAATGAAGAAGCCAAAGAGTTAGAAGCGGCTGGCGTGGATATTATCCAGTTCGATGAGCCTGCATTTAACGTGTTCTTTGATGAAGTGAATGACTGGGGTGTTGCGACTTTAGAGCGTGCGCTTGAAGGTTTGAAGTGTGAAACTGCGGTGCACATTTGCTATGGTTATGGCATTAAAGCCAATACTGACTGGAAAAAGACCCTCGGTTCAGAATGGCGCCAATATGAAGAGGCTTTTCCAAAGCTACAACAGTCAAAACTCGACATCATCTCACTCGAATGTCACAACTCGCGTGTGCCAATGGATCTGATTGAATTGATTCGTGGTAAGAAGGTGATGGTTGGTGCGATTGATGTGGCAAGTAACACGGTTGAAACGCCAGAGGAAGTTGCGAATACACTACGTAAAGCACTTCAGTTTGTCGACGCTGATAAGCTGTACCCATCAACTAACTGTGGTATGGCACCTTTAGCGCGTGATGTTGCACGTGGCAAACTGAATGCATTAAGTGCGGGTGCAGAAATTGTTCGTAAAGAACTCGCTTAATTTACCGATCTTTTGATGGCTTAAGGGCTGCACACAGTAGCCCTGAGCACATTTAAACAGATTGAGTTTAATTTAGGAATAAAGTGATGGTTGAAGCAACAGATTTTAGAGATGCAATGTCTTTACTCACCAGTGCAGTCAGTGTGATTACCACGACTGGCATGTCTGGTCGTTATGGCTTTACTGCATCTGCTGTATGTAGCGTCACAGATACACCTCCGACTTTATTGGTGTGTATGAATAGGGCATCGAGTTCGCATGTGCATTTCGTCGACAATAAAATCTTAAGCGTGAATGTATTAAGTGCAGATCATCAACATATTTCTAAAGCCTTTTCATCTAAATTAAGCCCAGAAGAACGTTTTAAACACGGTGCTTGGTCAGAGTTGGAAACAGGTGCGCCTGTTTTGGATGATGCCTTAGTGAATTTCGATTGCGAGATTGATCAGATTCAGGAAGTTGGAACGCATACTATTTTTATTTGTCGTATTGTGGCAGTTCAACAAAGTGGACATGATCAAAGCTTGGTTTATTTTAATCGTGCTTATCATCATGTAGGGCAAACGGAAATTGCTTAGACCAATTCCCCTGCTTTCTGGTTCTATCCGATTAGAAGGCGAAAGCTGAGATACTCATTATTGGATTTTTGATTTGGATACTCATTTTAGCTAAGCATAAGAAATTTATGTCTAATCACTACGACTGGATCAAAATAAAACTTGATCGTCATATTGCTCCTATTGATTAAACCAATTTTTCCAAGAGCTCGTTGCACGCGTCTCAATCGCCACCGCTGGGATTAACTCAGTTTTTAAAAGCTCTGTTTGACCGACTGCTTTTGCTAATCTAGCTTTGACTGAATGAATACACTCTCGATCACCAAACTCACAACGATCTAACATCGTTCCGCCACAAGGACCATTTGCCAAACCTTTAGGGCAAGTTTCTGGGCAAATATACAAGGTTTCACTTAAACGACATTGCCCACAACTGTCGCAACCGACAGCCTGATGTTTGCTAAAGTGTTCAACCTTCATTAACAGACGGTTCGCTCTGGGCTTATCCCAAAAAGCAGCTTTAAAAACAAATTGTCCAATCCGAACAGCAACTTTTGAATTAAAAAAAACACCATGCATGAACTGCATATTCTTATATTTAAGTACTTGAGAAGAGCTTATTTTCTTACGAAACATCTTAACCTGAGGTTGAAACACAACATTGGTCGTTGTTTGCCACAATTGATACCAAAGCTGCTCACATTCAGTTAGCGATAAATTCTGATATTGCTGTAAGGCTTGTTCAAGTTGAGCTTGTTCTTTCACTTTATGACATGAGGATAAATGAACCCCGTTATAGCCAAGATGCTTGCAGATCAATATCTGTAAAGCACAACGCGCATATACATTTTTTTCAGCCTGAACAGGATCAACCTGATACTCTTGCTCCAGTACTTTTACAACATGCTCGGAAATTACAATACCTGCAACCTGATTACTTAGCATGAACTGAGCTCGACGCAACGTCAGTGGCATTACACAAGCAATTAAAGAAAAGGATGGATAATGCTCTGCTAAAGATTCTTGGGTTTTCTTTATTTTATCTAAGTCAAAACCTAATTGGGTGATTAAGAAGTCGGCCCCTGCTTTAATCTTTTTATACAATTTCAAATACTGGGCGTCACTTTCTGCTTCAGTATATTTAAAAGGATTGAAAGCAACACCAATCTTAAAAATTTGTCGTTTTTTAGCTGCCATGACTGCACTCACAGATTCTAAATAACGTGTCCGATCAGCGGTATGATCTAGACCAAAATCATGCTTTTTTAGCTTATCACCTGTGAGCAATAGCAGATTTTTATAACCTGCTTGCTCTGCTTGATCTAAAAATACTTCAAACTCTGCAATGTCTCTGCCTTTACCTGAGAAATGTAATAATTTATCAATCGCTTGAGGATAATTTTGCGCAAACGTTATCGGCTCTGGATCTTCATCACTTTGCACTCGGTCGGCCAAAGTCAACATTGTAGGTAAACCTGCAATATATTGTTGTGGTACAGGGTGAATGCTTTTTTTAGAACATAAATGTTCAACCAAGATACAGAAATGATCCAGACCTAAACCTTGAGAAAATAAAGACGACGGCATAAAAAGAGGCAGTTTAAAAGAGGGGGTAACAATCCTAAGGCGCTAGTATAATTTATCTATTTAGAAAATAAAGTGCTCAATAAAAGCTCAGCGTTATCTTCCAGAACATATCTTTAGAAACCGTGACTTCTAGATGATCAACCCACAAAAGCAACACCAAACATATGATCGAATTTGTTATAGCCTGATTTACTCCCCCAGCAGATCTTTCATATAGAACTTATATTCTCTGAGCGAACAATAGAGTCAGTATATGTACCTTTAGCTGCTACAAGGATTGAGTTAGGATAAGCACAAATATCAATCTTTTCACACTGCTATAAGAGTAAGAAATGTCACAACAAGATTATGAAAATGGCTTAAAAGTCCGCACCGAAGTGATGGGTGAATCCTTTGTAAAACGAGCTCAAGACAATACCGTACCCTTTACTCAACCTTTACAAGACTGGATCAATGAACATGCTTGGGGCTCGACATGGCAACGTGAAGGCGTATTACCTCGTAAATATCGCTCTCTGATAACCATTGCATTCTTAACTGCACAAAAAAGTCCAACAGAACTTAAAGGTCATGTTCGAGGGGCATTAAACAATGGTGCAACAGTTGAGGAAATTCAAGAAGTATTACTACATAGTCTCCCATATTGTGGTGCACCAGCAACACAAGAAGCTTTCCGAGCTGCGCTTGAAGTTATTAATGAATATCAAAAAGAAGCTTAGATCTCTAAATTTTAGTTGTTATAGCGATATTTTTAGTGTGACAAGATCTTGCAGCATAAGCCCTATATAAGGGCTTATGCTATCAATTACGATATAGAGTGAGCATTGCTATAATGTTTTTTTAAAATTTGAATAAATGAATTCATTATATGACGATCTAAATTTTGAGTATTTGCAATACCTACATTTAATGAAAGAGGGAAATTCTCCAGTTTAACCACATCTAACTCTTTTCCTTCTAATAAAACATTATCAAAATACTTTTTAGGAAAAACTCCCAACCCATCACCATTCTGAATACATTCTAATTGAAGCTCAACCCCGAAGGTTTCTCTATTAAGATGCAGTTCCAATTTATTATCATACAAGGTCTTGATCAAACCCTCTCGAATGCAACAGCCTTCCGGATGCAATACCCAACCTCTTTTGCTACACATCTCAAGACTATTATATTTATGAGCTTCACCTTTTTTCGAAACGACCACAAGCGGCAAATTTACAGCTTCATGAAACAAAATATTTTCTTCCAACAAATTAATATTTGATGGTACCATTATTATTGCTAAGTCTACCTCACCATCATTGATTTGCTGAATAAGACTTCTCCCCCATCCACTCACAATATCTATTCCACCGTGAGGATTAATTTTACCATACTCATGTATGATACTACCCAATAAGTCATCAACAAGCATTTTAGAAACTGCGACTTTAATATCTTTATTCACATTACCATCACGCTTATTGGTTTTTGTGAGCAAGTCCAATTGCTTTAAAATTAAAAAACACTGAAAATAAACTTCTTCCCCAAAATCCGTCAGTAATAAAGGTCTACTCTTTCGATTAAATAACACACCATTAACCAAACTTTCCAAGTTTGAAACTCTTTTAGTCACAGTCGACTGATTCACTCTTAGTTTTTGTGAAGCAATTGTTATTGACTTATTATCTGCCACACAAATAAAGGTCTGCAAATCTTTTATATCCAAAATCAAACTCCTTTCATTTTTCATTAAGATATTTTCTAAGTTTAGAAGGAGAACATCCTGCCCATCCCCTAAAGGCACGTGTAAATGCACTGTACTCGGTATAACCTAATTTATATGCAATATCTGACAAACAAACATCTTGATCTTTCAATAGAGTTAATGCTTTCTCATATCTTTTTTGTTTTACTAAAGCCTTAAAATCTCCACCCTCATTTTTTATTTTTATCGATAAAATCCTTGGTTTTATTTTCATTTCTTTTGCAACTTTAAATAGGTATGGCTCTCCCTCAGCCAAAACATTAGCTATTTGAAAATTAACTTTATCAATAAAACTCTCTTCATCTTTACTCCCACATAAAAACAATGAAAAGAAAGTATTAAAGCAAAAACCTTTCGAATTATTACAAACAGTTACAGTATCAAACAAAAACAATGAATACAAACACTCTCTAAAAAAATCACTGAGATCTCCTTTGAATACAATATGTATATTAGTAACATCAAGCTTATAAAAAAAACTACTAATCTCACTCAAAAAATCATCAATAGAACAATTTTTCTTAAACACTTCACATTTATATATAAAGAAACATCTAATATTATTAAAGGGAACACGATTAAACACAGAAAAAAAACTATCAACATCAAAAAGAAAAAAAACGGCCACACTCTTTATATCTTTATTCCCCGCCTCAATAACATGGAGTTTTATATTATCCCCATAATGTAAAAAATTATGAAACATATTATCCATCTCATATTTCATTTCTTTTAGCTTATCAGATATAGATACCAACCTGCTTAACATTTTAGACCACTTTAATAGTCATTTAATGCAAATTAAACAAACATAAGAAAGGAGCACTTCAATGGGAAAAGAATCAGCATAAAAAATTCACTCATTCTTTCCCCCCATCTCAACTTACCACTGAATATTTACCCTACGATTAGGGGCCAAGCATTGTATAACTTGTACATTTCGATACTGACCAGTACATTCTTGATAAATACTCGTTCCTCCACTCACCTGCAATTGAATTCTGGCAGGATCAACCCCTTGCTGCACCAATAGCTGAGCAACCGTATTCGCCCGACGTGAAGATAGATCTTGATTATAGGAAAACTTACCTAGTCGATCCGCATAACCTGAAACAACAACGGGATTACGCGACTGTTGAATTGCCCCAACTACATCAGCAATATTTGTGGAACTTTGTTCTATCGCATTTGTATCTGAGCGATCAAAAGCAAAAAAGATTGTTGCTGTTTGCGCGGCTGCTACAGGTACGGTTGCGGGAACAACATTATTCACACCCCATGCCATTAAGCCTTGGCACTCCTCACCTTTCCAAGATAAACGTTCAGCAATATAGTTTTTGTCAAAATCGATACGTAATTGGCAACGTTTATAATCTTGAGTTTTTGGTATCCGGACATCCAAGACATAATTCCAAGTTCTAACTGCAAAGATACCCTCATGAAAATGAGGATTTCCCAGAATACGACGAAACTGATCCTTATTCATTCCTTTATCTAAACGGGCAATGTCATTAATTTCATAACGTTTTGTCAATTTAAGATAACTTTTGCTCGCTTCAGGAAAAATTATTTCTTCTTGTACCACTGCTTGATCGGTCACGTCACTCACATTTCCTTCTGCCGCTACGTCACCAACTTCTTCTGTCACCTGACGATGAAGGTCTTCTGCCTGACTATTAAATGCAAGACCTGCCAGTGCGACCATCATTAGAGTTTGAATCTTATTCATGTCTGCTCTCACGTAATTATTGTTAGAGAAAAAGGGGGCCTTTCGGCTCCCCTAATAAATGATTTAGTCAATAACAGTACTGACACCAACACGAACCAGTGGACTATTGCCTTGACTCCCCATTGCAGCACCCGTTGTAAGTGACCAACGACCATTATCAGCAGTACGTCTAAATGTCACACCAATTGCACTCTGATCATTGTAATAGGCAGCTCCAGCAGCCATCGTTAACTTACCTGGAACAAATGGTGCATTTTCAAGTGCCGCTGTCGCAGCAATACCCGCAGACATCTTGTCTTCCAATTTGTCCATACGTTTATTGGTGTCATAGAATGCTTGTTGTAACTGGTCGCCTAAATTGGTGACACGATTATCAATAGCACCTAATGCATCACCAACGTTGTTGTAATTACTACCAGCAACATTATAGCTAGGTGCTTGCCAGCCTTTTTCTGGATCATAACCAGCTCCTCCTCCTAAGGCCGCCCCTACATTCTGATATGATTGATGTAACTGGCTACCATTGATCGCATCTTTTGAACTGCTGTGAACTGCGCCATCAGCAACACCAGTCACTTTCTTATCACCAGCATTGATACCACCAGTGGTCATACTTGGCCCTGCTTCTCCTTTTGGTCCAGTGACACTAATACCACCGCCTGTAATGTTGGTTGTACCTTTGTCACCAGCAACATTCACTTGATTTGCATTAACATCTTTCGCTGTAACACTATCCACAGAGATGTCTTTGGCAAGACCAACTTCATAATCTCTGCTACCATCCTCTTTGAAGGTTTCTTTCACTATGATGTTGCGATCTTTATTGCTCACTGTAGATTTAGCAGCCTGCGCAGCCTTACCAACTGCACCAATTGCATCATTGATGTTGTCTTTGCCTGTACCTCCAATATCAGCGTTGGTGTATTTTCCTGTGTTCGGATCATATTGCGTGTTACCACCAATAATGTTTTGTACACCTTGGCCTTGGGCATGTAACTGCCCCCCATTCACTGCATCTTTTGATCCAGCGGCAATCGCACCATCAGCAACACCAGTCACTTTCTTATCACCAGCATTGATTCCATCTTTGGTGACGCTTGGACCGCCTTCAATGGTTAAGCCATTACCATCAATTTTGGTGCCTCCAGCAGTAAGGCTATTTACATCAAGATCATCAGCAGTTGAGACTTCGTAATTGGTACTACCATCTGCATTCTTGCCTTCTTTTACAACAATGTTTTTGCCTTCAGTTACAGTCGTTTTCGCTTCTTGTGCTGCTTTACCAACTGCACCAATTGCATCATTGATGTTGTCTTTGCCTGTACCCCCAATATCAGCGTTGGTGTATTTTCCAGTGTTCGGATCATATTGCGTGTTACCGCCAATAATGTTCTGCACACCTTGACCTTGAGCATGTAACTGACTGCCATTGATCGCTTCTTGTGAGTCTGCTGCAACTCGGCCTGCTGCTACACCACGAATCACAGTATTACCAGCATTGATACCACCTGCTGTAATACTTGGTCCGATGTTATTGCCAGCCGCATCAATAAAGCTCATGCCTTCTTGATTGATCAGCGTTCCTTTGCCTTCTTGATCTTTCAAGCTGATTCCTTTGGCTCCATATTCAGCTTCGTTGCCTTCTCCATCTTTGACTTGAGTCCCTGTCGCATTCAGTACCGTTTCATTGCCCTCATCATCAGTTGCGGTTACGCTGTCAAACTTCACATCTTTTGCTGTGGCGACCTCATAGTTGGTACTACCATCCGCATTTTTAGATTCAGTCACAACAATGTTTTCGCCTTCTTTGACTGTGGTTTTTGCTGCAATGGCCTGACCACGAACTGAATCAATGGCATCATGGATGTTGTTTTGGCCTGTGTTTCCGACATTGCTAGTGGTCACTGATCCGTCTGGATTCAATACTGTTTTTCCACCAATCGCATTTTTCACACTATCCGCAACACCATATAGCTGACTACCGTTGATGGCATCGGTTGAGTTTGGATTGACATCACCCGCAGTAACACCACTGATCTTGCCCGTTGTACCGTCAATACTAACGTTGCCAACTTTAACCGAATCAAATTCAACATCATCTGCGGTTGCAACACTGTAGATGTCTTGACCATCATCACCTGTCGTCTTAGTCACGTTAATGTTCTTACCTTCGGTGACTTCAGTCTTCGCTGCTGCTGACTCACCAGCAATAGCATCGGCAATGTTGTCATAACCTTTGTCATTGACTGTAAATGGACCATTTAGCTTGCCACCTTCGTTGGTTACGCCACCACCGATAATGTCCCCGACTGAGCCCACGCTGTCATTTAACTGACCGCCATTGACTGCGTCTTTCGAACCTGCTGCAACTTCGCCATCAGCAACATTACTAATTTTCTCTTTGCCCGCATCAATACCTGTACGGCTGACGCTAGGTCCTACTGGTACATCGGATGCATTGGTAAATACCAAACCAGTACCATTCAAAATCGTACGATCACCTTGGGCATTTTTAATCGTTGTGCCAGTTGCTGTTGTTGCGGTACTGTTGCCTTGTGCATCTTTGACGACTGTGCCACCTGCAACTATCGTTGTACTATTCCCAACAGCATCTTTAACCTCTACACCAGTATTATCGAGACGTGTATTTCCTGCAGTTACACTGTTCACTTTCAAATCACGATTCAGGCTGTACTTGATGTCATTGCCTTCTTTCGTAACTTGTAAGTTTTCTTCTCCATCTGCTGTACCAATATCAACCGTGTCGCCTGCTCTCACTGCTGCTGCATTTGCACCATTGCTTTGCAGTGTCCAGCCTTTGTCTAACTCTGCCAAGGCATCGCCAACATTGTTGGTATCCGTTCCATTGATGTTATACGTTGGCTTCGATACCGTGCCATCTGGATTAACCGTTGAACCTCCGCCTAGAGCATCTGCAACACTTTGCGCATTGTTCGCCAATTGACTGCCATTGATCGCATCAGTTGAGTTTGGATTGACATCACCCGCAGTAACACCGCTGATCTTGCCCGTTGTACCGTCAATGCTAACATTGCCAACTTTAACCGAATCAAATTCAACATCATCCGCAGTTGCAACATTGTAAATGTCCTGACCATTATCACCTGCTGTCTTAGTCACAGTAATGTTCTTACCTTCGGTGACTTCGGTCTTCGATGCTGCTGCCGCTTTACCAACTGCACCAATCGCATCATTGATGTTGTTTTCGCCTGTTCCGCCAATGTCAGGATTGGTATAACTGCCTGTGGCTGGATCATAAACGGTATTTCCACCAATAATGTTTTGTACACCTTGGCCTTGGGCATGTAACTGACTGCCATTAATCGCTTCGGCTGAATCTGCACTCACCGTACCCGCTGCTAAATTAGTGATTTTCTTAGCACCAGCATCGATACCATCTTTGGTAACACTTGGACCATTGGTAATGCTTAAACCGTCATTATTAATCACAGTATCGCCAGCAGCCACGCTATTTACTTTCAAATCACGATTCAGGCTGTACTTGATGTCATTGCCTTCTTTCGTAACTTGTAAGTTTTCTTCTCCATCTGCTGTACCAATATCAACTGTGTCGCCTGCTCTCACTGCTGCGGCATTTGCACCATTGCTTTGCAGTGTCCAGCCTTTGTCTAACTCTGCCAAGGCATCACCAACGTTGTTGGTATCTGTTCCATTGATGTTATACGTTGGTTTCGATACCGTGCCATCTGGATTAACCGTTGAACCTCCGCCTAGGGCATCTGCAACGCTTTGCGCATTGTTCGCCAATTGACTGCCATTGATCGCATCGGTTGAGTTTGGATTGACATCACCCGCAGTAACACCGCTGATCTTGCCCGTTGTACCGTCAATGCTAACGTTGCCAACTTTAACAGAATCAAATTCAACATCATCTGCGGTTGCAACATTGTAGATGTCCTGACCATCATCACCAGTCGTCTTAGTCACAGTAATATTCTTACCTTCGGTGACTTCGGTTTTTGCTGCTGCTGCCGCTTTACCAACTGCACCAATCGCATCATTGATGTTGTTTTCGCCTGTTCCGCCAATGTCAGGATTGGTATAACTGCCTGTGGCTGGATCATAAACGGTATTTCCACCAATAATGTTTTGTACACCTTGACCTTGGGCATGTAACTGACTGCCATTAACCGCATCGGCTGAATCTGAACTCACCGTACCCGCTGCTAAATTAGTGATTTTCTTAGCACCAGCATCGATA